>JBDTIE010000295.1:0-2975 GCA_039936515.1 Rhodanobacter sp.
AAGAAAGCGTGATCTGCACCGGCTCACCCTTGCAGCGAAAGCTGGTATCGGCGATGCACTGGCGCAGGACTTCGGCGATGCGCTTGCCGGCTTCACCATCGACATTGCTCAACACCACCGCGAACTCCTCGCCGCCGTAGCGCGCCAGCAGGTCCTCGGGGCGCAGGGCATCGCGCAATTGCTCGGCGACGATGCGCAAGGCGCGGTCACCGGCGGCGTGACCGTAGCGATCGTTGATGCGCTTGAAATGATCGATATCCAGTACCAACAGGCAGGTGGGGGTGCCGGACTGTGCTGCCCGCTGGCAGGCTTGTGCAATACGCTGTTCAAACACCAGGCGGTTGGCGATGCCGGTCAGCGGATCAGTCGACGCCAGTTGATGCTCCTGCCGCAGGCTGATTTCCATGGACTGCGCCGAGCGCTCCAGCTCGTGGATGCGCTGGTTCATTTGTTCCGAACGCGTCTGCCAGTCGCGGGCTCGCGCATCTTCACGCTCGTGATAGCTCTTCAGATGGACGGTGATCGCGCCCAGCCGCATCTGGATCTCGCGTTGCAGCGAGCTCACGTCGGACGCGGAATGCACGTTGTTGCCCAGCACGTCGATTTCGTGGTTCAGGTGGCGGCCCATCTCGTGTCGGGCTCGTGCACCGTCATGGTGGTCGGCGCTGTCCCGGCTCAGGTACTGCGCCAGCTCGTCCAGTTGCCGGGTAACCAGCGTCAACAGTTGCTCCGACGCCGCCTGTTGCGCGACGCCATGTCGATGATCGCGGTTGACCAGTTCGGCCAGCGCTTCGGCCTGCGGCGCCAGCGCGCTGAAATCCGTGGCGGCGGTGATGGCCGCGCGTATGAGGCCGAGTTCGGCGGTGCCGGGCTCGTCCATCTGCAATCGATCGGCCAGCGCCAGCAGCACACTGGCGGCGCTGTCCCTGGTGGCGGCGGCCGGCGCGATGCCAGGCATGGCTGCGACGTCCACGTCAAGCGAGCGCACGGCGTCGGTCAGTGCCTCCAGCAGTTGCTGCAGCGCGTCTTCGGCCAGTGGCTCGCGCAGGTCGTGACGCAGCGCCCGCAGCGCGCCGTCCAGCCTCGGGTTGCGGCCATCGGCCGCGTAGGTCAGCCGCGTGGCAAGCCTGCGCAGCAACGTATCCACGCGCGACCAGCGCGTCTGGCTGCGCTGCAGCTCATCGACGACATCCTGCCGGGCGATTGTGGCTGGGTCAGTGGCCATGCGATTGGTAATCCCCTGTGGCACGCAGATGGTACGTGAGCCCAATTCATAACGCACACAATCACTCCGGGCTGGCCGAAGCGCTGCTTGTGCCCGGAACAATACGCCGCTCAGCCGGCGTCAGGGGCCGCCTGCTTCCAGGCCGGTGATTTCTTCCGCCTCGGCACTCTTGGCGAATGCAAGTCGCCGCGAGGTTATGGCAGGCCTTTGCGCAATGAACTTCCGGTGGCGGGCCACGCGCGTGACGTCGACCTGCAGCAGCAACCGGCAGGAGGCGTCGCCCGGTTCCGGGATTGAGGAGTCGCATGCCCTGCGCAATAGGCCGGTCCTTTCGGACGTCCATGGGACGGCCGGCACGAACGCGATCCACGTCGATGCCGTGTGCCGCGCTCAATCCATGGCGATCACCGATGGATGCGGCCAGCCGGCCCGCGCGCGCGGCAATCGGCGTGGATGACCGGTCGCACGCCGTTGCGTCAGATTGCCCGCGAATACCGCGCCGCGGCTGCCGGGACCTCGAGATAGGCGTCGAAGGCCATGGCGACGATGCGCAGCAGCAGCCGGCCGCGTGCCGTCACCTGGATGGTTTGTGCATCGCGCGTCACCAGGCCGTCGGCTGCGAGCGTGTCCAGCCGTGCCAGGGCGTTGGCGAAGTAGTCGTCAAACACCAGGCCATGGCGCACGCCGAAGGCTTCGGTGTCGAGCACGCCATGGCACATCAGCGCGCCAATCAGCTCGCGGCGCAGCAAGTCGTCGCGCGTCAGCTGCAGCCCGCGCGCGATCGGCAGGCGGTCGGCATCCAGCGCGGCGTAGTAGCCGGTGAGGTCGCGCGCGCTCTGCGAGTAGGTGTCGCCAATGCGACCGATGGCGCTGACGCCCAGACCGACGATGTCGCAATCGCCGTGGGTTGAATAGCCCTGGAAATTGCGCTGCAGGCTGCCGGCACGCTGCGCGCGCGCCAGCTCGTCGTCGGCGCGGGCGAAATGGTCCATGCCGATGTAGACATAGCCCGCCGCGCTCAAGCGTTCCAGCGCCAGGCCAAACAACGCCAGCCGCGTGCTCGCGTCGGGCAACTCGCTGGCGTGGATCCGGTTTTGCGCCTTGAACATGTCCGGCAGGTGCGCATAGCCGTATACGGCCACGCGGTCCGGTGCCAGCGCGACGACGGCGTCCAGCGTGCGCCTGAATCCGCCCAGCGTTTGCCGAGGCAAGCCATAGATCAGGTCGACGCTGGTCGAGTTGAAGCCCGCCGCGCGTGCTGCATCCAGCACTTCAGCGGTCTGCGCCACGCTCTGGATGCGGTTTACCGCCTGCTGTACGGCCGGATCGAAATCCTGGATGCCGACCGACACACGGTTGAAGCCCATCGCGCCCAGGCCGCGCATGTAATCGCCGTCGGCAAAGCGCGGATCGATCTCGATGCCGAATTCGCGGCTGTCGCCGGCAGTGAAGCTGAAGTGCTGCGCGAGCGTCGCCATCAACTCACCCATGCGCGGCAGGTCCAGGAAGTTGGGCGTGCCGCCGCCAAAGTGCAGCTGCTGCACCGGGCGGTCGGAATCAAACAACGCGCCGACCAGGGTGATCTCGCGATACAGCCGCTTGAGGTAGTGGTCGGCCTTGCCGATGTCGCGCGTGATGATGCGGTTGCAGCCGCAGTAGAAGCACGGGCTCATGCAGAAAGGCACGTGCAGGTACAGCGACAAGGGCTGCGGGATCGGTTGTGAGTTGGACGCCTGGATGGCCGCACGCA
>JBDTIE010000296.1:0-5875 GCA_039936515.1 Rhodanobacter sp.
CCAACCTGATCGTGATCTGCTCGCCCCGCGCCGCCACCTCGCGCTGGGTCAACGAGGAAGTGCTGGCGTGGAAGCGGATGGGTCGCGGCGAACGCATCTTCTGCGTGATCGTCGATGGTGAACCCAACGCGACGGACTTGCCCGGGCGCGCGGCGGAAGAATGCTTCGTCAGGGCGCTGCGCCTGCGTGTGGATGCCGATGGCCATCTGACGGACGCGCGCACCGAACCGATCGCCGCCGACGCGCGCCCGGGCATGGATGGCAAGGGCAACGCCAAGTTGAAACTGATTGCCGGCATGCTCGGCCTGGGCTTCGACGCGCTGAAGCAACGCGAGCAGCAGCGCCACTTGCGCCGGCTGACAGCGATCACCGCGCTGGCGGTGCTGGTGATGCTGGTGACCACGGCACTGGCGATAAGCGCCTTCATCGCCCGTCGCGACGCGATGGTTGCGCAACAGACTGCCGAGCGCCGGCAAAAGCAGGCCGAATCCCTCGTCGGTTTCATGCTCGGCGACCTCAACGACAAGCTGGCGCAGGTGTCGCGGCTGGACATCTTGCAGAGCGTCGACGACAAGGCGATGGCGTATTTCCAGTCGCTTCCGATCAATGACCTCACCGATACGGTGCTCGGGCAACGCGCCAAGGCATTGGAAAAGATCGGCAGCGTGCGCCTGGACCAGGGCCAGCTGCCCGAGGCGCTCGAAGCGTTTCGCGCGTCCGCGCGGATATCCGCCGAACTGGCGCGGGTTGCCCCCGCCGACATCGCCGCGCAAACGGCGTATGCGCGCACCCTGTCCTTCATCGGCATGACGAGCTGGATCCAGAACGATCTCGATTCGGCGCAGCAGAATTTCGAGGCCTCGCGGAAAACCCTGCTGCTGGCGCAAGCACGGTCCGGCAACGACCTGTCATTGAAATTCGAGCTGCAGAACGTCGACAACAACATCGGTCATGTGCTGGAGGCACGCGGGCAACCGGACGCGGCAGCAGCGTCGTATCTGGACATGCTGGGACTGTCACGCGAGTTGGTTGCCGCCGATCCGGGAAACAGGATATGGGCGTCGACGCTGGGTGACGCGCACAACAACCTTGGCAAGATGGCGTTGCTTCGCGGCGATCTGGCCCTGGCCATTGCCGAATACCGCGCCGACGATGCCATTGAGACCCGCTTGTCATCGAGCGACCCCAACAACAACGAACAACGTGAAAACATGTTGCGGGTGCGCGCGATCCTCGGCCGCACATTGGCCCTGGCCGGCGATACCAACACTGGCATGCGCTACCTGCAGCAGGCGGTGGACATGGCTGCGCAGTCGACCAGCCTTGATCCATCCCAAACCGCATCCCAGTACCGCCTGGCGCTGTATCTGTCGCAATTGAGCCGGCTGAGACGTCTGCACGGAGACCTGCCAGCCGCGCAAGCGCTGACGTCCCGTGCGTCGCGGATTCTTGCCGTGCTGCTTAAACGGGACACGGCCAATGCCGACTGGCGGCGGCTCGACGCGCAGGTGCGGCTTGAACAGGCTGCGGCAGCACTGGCCAGCGGGCAAGTCGATGCCGCGCGCGCGCAGGCACAGCACGCGCTCGACGCGCTCGAACCACGCTTCGCCGGGCAGCCGGACGACCATACCCTGTTGCTGGATACGGCGTCGGCGAAACTGCTTCTGGCCGACGCAAGCGCCGACGCGTCCTCGGCAAGACGACTGCGCGACGAGGCGTTGGCCGCGACACAGTCAGCGACGGCCGGTGAGAGCGACCCACGCCTGCTCGCGCTGCAGGCCGAAGCACTGCTCGGGCTGCAACGCAATGCCGAGGCCAAGCCGGTGATCGAGCACCTGTGGGGGATCGGCTATCGCGACCCCGCATTGTTGGCGATGCTGCAGCGCCGGCACGTCGACTATCCGGTCAATGTCGCTTTCGCGCGCAAGCTTGCGACGGACATGCCGCTGGATGCCACAAGTCCTTCAGCGCCACAAGGCACCGCACCTGCGGCCGGCCACAGATAGCAGATCAATGGCGCCCTTGCGCAGCGCCACCCACCTAGCCAGAAAGGACCCAATCATGATCATGCCCACCGTAACGCTGAAGGTCACGCTCAACGCCGGCAGCCTGGATGTCAACCAGGCAGGCAACGGCAACCAGATCGACCATGGCCAATCGGTAAAGATCGCCTGGCACCTGATCGGCCCTGGCACCCGTGGCGGCGCCTTCAACGCGATCAAGGATCCGAATGGCCCCGGCTTTGCCTGGGTAAACCCGCCTGAAGCGGGGATTTTCGGAAAGCCGGAAGTCGCGGGCAAGGAAATAACCCTCACCGACGACAACACCACCGCCAGCTCCGTCGGCGACTGGATCTACGAACTGCGCGCGACCATCAATGGCAAGCAGTACTCGACAGTCACGATCCTGCCGGTCGCAACGACACAGGCAGACAGCGCGGGCAGGTCGTGACCAGTCCACGCGGACAACTTCAACCCGGCGCCGTGACAGGCGCTCGGCATCGCGCCGCTGATCAAGGACGGCCAGCGCAATTCCTTGCAAGGACGCCACCACTCGCCAAAACACTGCAACAGGAGAACGACATGCCATCACGCAATCGCGACGAGCAGGACCTGCCAGCCAACACCTCGCCCGCGGAGGACGAGCAAGAGCCCGCGGCGACCCGGCCCGATGAGTCCTCCACGCTGTCAGGGACACCCTCGCCCAACGTCACCACCAACCCGAGGATCAAGAACAATTGAAGCGTGTCCCGGCGCCATGCCGGATGGGCATCTGGTGGACGCCGTGCTTGTCGTCGACCGGATGAGTCTCAGCAGTCGTTGCAATATTCCCGCGCGCGTGATCGATCCGATCCGATCCGTCCGCGCGCGCGGGATGCTTTGTGCGCGCGAGCACCGCCGGTTTCGACAGCCGCCACGGCTGGCGCTGCGGTCGGCACAACGCGCCCAATGGACTGACGCCTCACCAGCGGCCGCCGCGGCGTGCAAGTTGCAACCAGGACACCATCGTTGCGTGCTGTGCACGCCGCACGTGCGAGCCAGGCACGACTCAGGCAACCAACGCCTACTCCTCGCGCAGCCAGCGCGCCGCGTCGATCGCGTAGTAAGACAGGATCGCATCGGCGCCGGCGCGCTTGATGGCGGTGAGGGCTTCGAGCACGACCGCCTTCTCATCCAGCCAGCCATTGAGTGACGCTGCCTTGAGCATCGCGTACTCGCCGCTGACCTGGTAGACGAAGGTGGGAAAGCCGAACCTGTCCTTGACCCGGCGCACGATGTCCAGGTACGGCAGCCCGGGCTTGACCATCACCACGTCGGCGCCTTCGGCGATGTCCAGTTCAATCTCGCGCAAGGCTTCGTCGCTGTTGCCCACGTCCATCTGATAGGTGTGCTTGTTGCCTTTGCCCAGGTTCGCCGACGAACCTACCGCGTCGCGGAATGGACCATAGAACGCGGACGCATATTTCGCCGAATAGGCGAGGATGCGCGTGTGGATGTAGCCGGCTTCTTCCAGCGCGGAGCGGATGGCTCCAATACGTCCATCCATCATGTCCGACGGGGCGACGAAATCCATGCCCGCCTGCGCCTGTGCCAGTGACATCTTGATCAGTGCGGCCACGGTCGGCTCGTTCATGACGTAGCCGGTGTCGTCGATCAGTCCGTCCTGACCGTGCGTGGTGTACGGGTCGAGCGCGACGTCGCCGATCAGTCCGAGTTGCGGGTACGCCTGCTTCAAAGCGCGCGTGGCCCGGTGCATGAGGTTGGTCGGGTTCCACGCCTCGGCGGCGTCCAGCGACTTGACCCCATCCCCCGGCGAGGGAAACAGCGCCAGTGCCGGGATGCCCAACCGAACGCATTCGCCAGCCAGTTTCAGCAGCTCGTCGATGGACAGCCGGGTGACGCCGGGCATGGACGGTACCGGCTCGCGTTGGCCTTCGCCTTCGATCAAGAAGGCCACCATGATCAAGTCGCTGGGCAACAAGGTGCATTCGCGCATGAGCGCGCGGGAAAAAGCGTCGTGGCGCATGCGCCGCATGCGCTGTGCGGGGAAACTCATGGCGTGATCCGGCTGCGTGACGCTTCATTCTACGCCGCCGCGTCGCGCTGACCGGCGTCATGCGACCCGCTGCCACGGCACCCATCGCGTGCACGTTTGACCTTGCGGGTATGGACGCACGCGCACGAAAGCGGCACGCTGCGGCAATGCCTACGCCCTCTGCCGCCAATGCCGACGACCGTCCCGATACCACCTTGCTTGCCGACCTTGGCGGCACCAACGTGCGTTTCGCGCTGTGCGATGCGGCCGCTGATGCACCGCTGTTGGACGCCAGCGTGCGCCGTTACCGGGTGGACGCGTTTGCCTCGCTGACCGCCGCGGCGCAGCAATACCTGAGCGATTGCACGGCGCGGCCGCGCCGCGCGCTGATTGCTGCCGCCGGCCGCATCAGCGACGGGCAGACGGTGCAGATCACCAACAACCCGTGGGCGGTGAATGCGCGTGACCTGGCGCGCGATCTCGGCCTTGACTCGGCACGCCTCATCAACGATTTTGCCGCGCAATCCATGGCGGTCACCCTGCTGCGTGCCGACGAGCAGGCCTCCATCGGCGGCCTGCCGCCACCGGTGATCGGTGAGTGCGATCAGACCTTCGTGGTCATGGGCCCGGGCACCGGACTTGGCGTCGGCGCCCTGCTGCTGCGCGACGGACACGCCAGTGTTCTGGAAAGCGAGGGCGGCCACGCCGGCTTTGCGCCGCAAGAGCCGGACGACGCGGCCATCATTGCTTGCCTCGTGCGGCGCTTTGGTCGCGTGTCCAACGAGCGCGTATTGAGTGGTCAAGGCTTGGTCAACGTGCACGCGGCCCTGTGCGAGATCGCCGGCGAGCCTGTTCCGGCATTGCAACCGGAGGACATCACGCGTCTGGCTGCGGCCGACGACGACGCATTGTGCGTGCGCACCATGGAAACCGTGGCTGGCATGTTCGGGGCCATTGCCGGGGATTTCGTGCTGACCCTGGGCGGCTGGGACGGCGTCTATCTCACCGGCGGCCTGTTGCCGGTGCTCACGCCGTGGCTGCAACGCGGGCGATTCCGCGAGCGCTTTGAGGCCAAGGGTCGCTTTGCCGACACCCTGCGCAGCGTGCCCACGGTGGCGATCACCGCCGCCGAGCCTGGGCTCCTGGGCGCCGCGGCAGTGGCCCGCACGCGGCGCTGAGCGCGCCAACGGTCGATCGCGACCACCCTGGCAAAGCCATCATGTAATCGTCTCTCAGGGTCCAACGCGCGCGGTGGACGCTGCCTTCCAGTGGCGCGACGCAACCGCTGCAGTCGTCGCCGCGGACACGCTCACAGGGGTGCCAGCAACGTGGCCAGGTCGCTTTCGTCGAAACTGAGTTTCGCCCGGCTGCCGCCGCCTTCCAGTACCGCGGCGGCCAACTCGGCCTTGCGCAACTTCATCTGTTCGATGCGCTCCTCCACGGTGCCGGAGGTGATCAGGCGAAACACGAACACCGGCTTGTCCTGGCCAATGCGGTGCGCGCGGTCGCTGGCCTGCGCCTCGGCGGCGGGATTCCACCACGGGTCGTAGTGGATGACGGTGTCGGCGGCGGTGAGGTTCAGGCCCACGCCGCCGGCTTTGAGCGACAGCAGGAACAGCGGCACTTCGCCGGCCTGGAAGCGTCGCACCGGCTCGGCCCGATCGCGCGTATCGCCGGTGAGCGTGACGTAGCGGATGCGCCGACGATCAAGCTCGGCGGCGATCAATTTGAGCATGCCAGTGAATTGCGAAAACAGCAGCACCTTGCGTCCTTCATCGAGCAGCGCCGGCAGCATATCCATCAGCAATTCGAACTTGGCTGACTCGTGCACACCGCGCGC
>JBDTIE010000297.1:0-10249 GCA_039936515.1 Rhodanobacter sp.
TGTCGTTGAGAAACCGGATCGACTCGCCCAGCCGCGTGCGGTCGGCGTATTCGGCCAGCCAGGTGCCCGCCAGCACGCCGATGGGCGTGGCGATGCCGATGCCGATGAAGTTGATGACCAGGCTGCCGACCATCGAGTTCAGCAAGCCGCCGTCCTCTCCCTGCGCGGTGGCCTCGGTGAACAATTTCAGGTTCAACGCGCCGATGCCCTGGCGCAGTGTCTCCCACAGGATCCAGGCCAGGAACATCAGCCCGACCAGCGTGGCCAGCGCGCTCAGCGCCATGGCCAGCGCGTTGGTTGCACGACGACGCAAATACAATGCGTTCATCAGCGACCCTCCCTGCGGGCCAGCCGGCGCAACATCAGCCGCGCCACCAGCAACACGAAGAAGGTGACCACGAACAGCAGGAACGCCAGCGCCATCAGCGCGGATTTCTGCAGACCCGCCGCTTCGCTGAACTGGTTGGCGATGGTGGACGCAATGGAGGTACCCGGGTCCAGCAGCGAGGCGGACAAGGTCATGGCATTGCCCAGCACGAAGGTGACCGCCATGGTTTCGCCCAGCGCGCGGCCCAGGCCCAGGAAAATGCCGCCGATCACCGCCGAGCGCGTGTACGGCAGCACGATGTCCCAGGACACCTCCCAGGTACTGGAGCCCAGCGCATAGGCCGATTCCTTCAGCCGCGTGGGCACGGTCTGGAATACCTCGCGCATGACCGCGGAAATGAACGGCAGGATCATCACCGCCAACACCATGCCGGCCACCAGGATGCTGGCGCCGAACGGGTAGTCGCTGCCGAACAGTCTGCCCACGAACGGCACGTGTTCGGCCACCCAAGACAGCTTGCCGTCGTCGGGTTGGTTGCCGAGGTTGCTGGTCAGCCAGGGCTTGATGTGCTCTGCAAAGAACGGGGCGAAGATGAAAAGCCCCCACATGCCGTAGATAATCGAGGGGATGCCGGCCAGCAGATCGATGGCCGCGGCGACCGGTGTGCGCAACCAGGCAGGCGCCACTTCGGACAGGTATACGGCGATGCCGAAACTCACCGGCGCGGCGATCAGCAACGCGATGAAAGAGGTCGCCAGCGTGCCATACACCGGCACCAGCGCACCGTAGAGGTCGTTGCCCGGATCCCCTGCGTCACTGACAAGGAAGCGCCAGCCGAACGTCGCGAACGCCTCGCGCCCGCCCCACAGCGTGGCGCCGGCGGCGCCCAGCAGCGACACCAGCACGATCAACGCGCAGCCTCGCAACAGCCAACGGAACAGCCGCTCGTGGCGGGCATCGCGGAGGCTGCGCTGATCGAGCACGATGGTGGCTGCGGCAACGTTCATGCGTGATCGTCGGTGGGAAGGAGGATTACCGCGCGCCAGCCATCAATGCTTGAACTCGGCTGCCCAGTACGCCTCGACCTGCCGCACCAGCGACGCCGGCAGCGGCACATAGTCCAGCTCGCTGGCAACCTGTTTGCCTTGCTCCATGGCGTAGCGGAAGAAGTCGAAGGCGGCCTTGCCGTTGCGGGGGTTTTTCGGTGACTTGTACATCACCACCCAGGTGGTGGCGGTGATCGGCCAGGCCTGCGCGCCCGGTGCATTGGTCATGACCAGGTTGAAGTCGCGAACGCCGGTCCAGTCGGCACTGGCGGCCGCGGCGGCAAAACTGTTCGCGTCGGGCTTGACGCGGTTGCCGGCGGCGTTGGTCAGGTTGACCCAGGCCAGCTTGTTCTTTACCGCGTAGGCGTATTCGACATAGCCGATCGAACCCTTGATCTGGCGCACGTACTGCGAGACGCCTTCGTTACCCTTGCCGCCCACGCCCGTGGGCCATTGCACCGCGGTGCCAAACTTGACCGTGGCCGCCCACTGCGGGCTGACCTTGGACAGGTAGTTGGTGAAGTTGAACGAGGTCCCCGAGCCGTCCGCGCGGTGCACCACGGTGATCTTGCCGTCGGGCAACGTCACGCCGGCATTCAGCGCGGCAAGCCTGGGGTCGTTCCAACGGGTGATCTTGCCCAGGAAGATGTCCGCCAGCGTGACGCCGTCAAGCGTCACTTTGCCGGCCGGCACGCCGGCAACATTGATCACCGGCACGATGCCGCCGACCACGATGGGGAACTGGCCCAAACCAGACTTTTGCAGCTCCTGAGCCGGCATCGGCGCGTCAGTCGCGCCGAAATCGATGGTGCCGGCCTTGATCTGGGCAATGCCGGCACCGGAGCCGATGGACTGGTAGTTGAGGCGGTCTCCGGTCTTTGCCGCGTACGCCGCCGACCACTTGGACATGACCGGATAGACAAAGCTGGAACCGGCGCCGCTGATATCGGTGGCGTGCGCGGCGCTACCCAGGATGGCAGCGCCCGCAAGCGTGGCGAGAAGCGCCAAGCGGGCGTTTCGGCTCGAGTCTTTGCGAATGGCAAACATTGGCAGCTCCTGGCGGGTGTCGGATGGTCCCGCCATTTCAAGGCTTGGGTGTTGCCATTGAATGAAACGCAGGTTGCAGTTGCATGACAAGACGCGGGCCGTGATTCGCCTCACGCGCGGATCAACGGATACGGCGTCTCTGTCTTCGCTCCGTCATCAAACCTGCATCCCACCGTAAAAACCCCGCGGCAGACTCGGCAATTGATTGCCGGGCAACGCCCGGCTCGAAGGGCGATCCCGATGTTTCCCATCCACTTGCGGAGAATTGCATGCGTTCCAAATTGATTGCGGTGGCGATTGGCGCCGGCCTTGGCCTGACCAGCCTTGCCGCCTCCGCGGCACCAGCGCAGAACCGTACGACCGCCGCCAGCAGCAGCGAAGTCGAACTGCTGAAGGCACAACTGGCCGTGCTGCAGGCCAAGGTGGAGGAACTGGAACGGCGCACCGACGCACAGTCCGACATCAAGGTCGGCACCGGCCGGGCGGTGGAAAAAGCAAGCAACGTGACCACGGCCAGCGACAAGAAGCTCGCCGCGCTGGAGAAGGCAGTCAACAACACCACGCCGTCGGGCAAGATGTTCTTCGACTTCACCAGCATCGACGACAAGAACAGCGACAAGGGCAGGAGCGACAAGTCCGGCATCGGCCTGGACGTGAAGCGCTTCTACCTCGGCGTCGATCACAAGTTCGACGACATCTGGTCAGCCAACCTCACCACCGACTTCAATTATTCCAGCAGCGACGGCCTGACCAGCGTTTTCGTCAAGAAAGCCTACGTGCAGGGCAAGTTCGACGATGCCGCGCTGCTGCGTGTCGGTTCGTCCGACTTGCCGTGGATCCCGTTCGCCGAGAAGTACTACGGCTTCCGCTACGTCGAGAACACCATCACCGATCGTCTGAAGTACGGCAACTCGGCCGACTGGGGGCTGCATCTGGGCGGCGACATCGGCGCCGGCAAGTCGCTCAACTACGCGGTGTCGGTGGTCAACGGCAACGGCTACAAGAACCCGGGGCGCAGCCAGGGCGTGGACTTGGAGGGCCGCATGGGCTTCGTGCCGTTCGAGAACATGGTGCTGGCGATCGGCGGCTACAGCGGTCATCGCGGGCAGAAAACCGAGAACATCGACGCGGTGCATACCGCCGAGCGCGGCGACATCATGCTGGCCTATGCCAGCGAGGCGTTCCGTCTCGGCGTCGAATACTTTACCGCGAAGAACTGGAACACCGTACTCAGCCCGCTTGCCGACAACGCCGATGGTTACTCGCTGTGGGGCAGCGTGGCAGTGGCGGACAACGTGACCCTGTTCGCCCGCTACGACAACGCCAAGATCAGCAAGAACCTGGATCGCGACGCCAAAGACACCTATTACAACGCCGGTGTCGAATACCAGTTGATGAAGGGTTTCAAGCTCGCCGGCGTGTGGAAGCACGGAAAGGTCGACAAGTCGGTCACCACCCCGTTGCCGCCGCACGTGCAAAACAGCAAGATCAACGAGATCGGCGTGTTTGGCGAAGTGTCATTCTGAGTAGCGGGAATGGAGAACAGGAAGCGCGGCATCGTCGCGGCAGTGAGCGTCGCCGCGGCCTATGAAAAAGCCGCGGCTTCAGTCGTCGTCGTCCGGCGCCAGCACGCGGCCAGCGTCAAACACGCATGAAAAGGTGGATCCCCGCCCCGGCTCGCTTTCGATCAGCAGCCGCGCCTGATGCGCGTTGAGCACGTGCTTGACGATCGACAGCCCCAGGCCGGTGCCGCCGCTCTCACGCGAGCGGCTGGACGACACGCGGTAGAAGCGCTCGGTCAGCCGCGCCAGGTGTTGCGCCGGAATGCCCAGGCCGCTGTCGCGTACCCAGAACACCGCCCCGCCGGCAGGCGTCGTCGCCCAGCCGATGACGATGCTGCCGCCACTGGGCGTGTAGCGCACCGCGTTGCTCACCAGGTTGGAAAACGCGCTGTGCAGATCCTTGGTCGAGCCACGCAGGTCGGCATCGGTGATGCACTGCAGGGCAATGTCATGGTGGCCATGGCTGACCGCCTGCGCTTCCCGCTGCAGCGTGGCCAGCAATGGGGCCATGGCCACATGCTCGTCCGGCGCGTTGTCCTGGGTTTCCAGCCGCGACAGGGTCAACAGATCGCCGACGATCTGCGTCATGCGTTGTGACTGCACGCGCATCTCCTTGAGCACCGGCGCCAGTTCCGGCACGTCGTCGGGGTCAAGCAGTTCCAGGTAGCCGTGGATGACGGTGAGCGGCGTGCGCAATTCATGCGAGACGTTGGCGACGAAATCGCGGCGCACCTGCTCCAGCCTGGTGACCGCGCTGATGTCGCGCGCCAGCAGCAGGCGCAGTCCCGAGCCAAACGCCATCAGCGTTGCGCTTACTTGCCGCGACGGATCGGCCGGCGCACTCACGTCGATGGCGACCTGCGTCGCGCCGGTGCGCAGCCACGCACCAAAGTCCGTGCCCGCCAGGCGCTCGGACAGTGGCCGCTCATCGGCATGTGCGCCAAGACCCAGCAGCTGCTCTGCCGCCGGGTTGCTCCAGCGCACACGGCCGCCCTGGTCGAGCAACACCACACCATCGGGCAACTGCCGTACCGCGCTGCGCACGTCACGCAGCGCGCGCTGCAGGCCGGGCCGCCGCGTCGGCTGCGCCTGCGCTCCACGCCCGCTGCGGTGCGACAAGGCCAGCAGCGCGAGCACCTGCGCGCTGGCCACCAGCGCCAATGCCGGCCACGCCAGATCCCACACGCTGCCCACTGCCGCGGCCAGGGCCAGCAACGCCAAAAACCCCGCGACCTGCATGGCAAAGCTGCGGCCGCGCGGCGCGCCGGTGGTCATCACGCGCTGGTGGAGAAGCGGTAGCCCGTTCCACGCACCGTCTGCACCAGGCCATCGAGCCGCGACGGCTCCAGCGTCTTCCGCAGGCGACGGATATGGACGTCCACCGTGCGCTCCTCCACATACACACTGCCGCCCCATACGTGGTCGAGCAGCTGCGCACGCGAATACACGCGCTCGGGATGGGTCATGAAGAAGTAAAGCAGGCGATATTCGGTGGGCCCGACCACCAGCGGCTGCCCATGCGCAAACACGCGATGCGCCGCGCCATCGATGCGCAGTCCGCCCAGCTCGATCGCGCCAGCACCGTCGTCACCCTGGCTGCGGCGCAGCACGGCCTTGATCCGCGCCACCAGCTCGCGCGAGGAAAACGGCTTGACCACGTAATCGTCGACTCCGGCGTCCAGCCCCGCCACGCGATCGGCCTCTTCACCGCGGGCGGTGAGCATGATGATCGGGATCTCGCGGGTAAGTTCCTCGCGGCGCAGGCGCCGGGCCAGCTCCATGCCGCTGGTGCCCGGAAGCATCCAGTCGAGCAGGATCAGGTCCGGCACCGCATCGGAAATGGCCAACTCGCCCTCGCGCGCGTCGGCCGCGGGTATCGGCTGCATGTCAGCCTTGCGCAGCGCAAACGCAATCATGTCGCGTATCGCCGCCTCGTCTTCAATGATCAGGATGCGTTTTTGCACGGGACGCTCGCGGAAAGGACCTGGCGACCTTGTCGCATCAATGTTACGTGTCGATGACAACGGCAAGCTTGGCGCATTCCGCTGGCGCGCGCGAGCGGCTCATTTCGCACCGCGCGTTTGAAGCCGCGCGGGTGCGAGCCACCCACACGCGGCCAGCCCAGCCGATAGGTGGTGCGTTGGTCGGCACGCGCGGGAACTTGCGTATGATCGATTCACACAAAGCTGTTGCCCGGACGGCGCCGTTGCGGGCGAAACGACATTGCGCGACGCCATACCCGATACGCACTACTGGTCGACACAGATCGCAGCCAAGTCGATGCCCCCCGCAAGCCAAACTGGTCCGCATGTGTTACCTGCAAAGCACGCCACAGTGAAATTTCGCGCCAGCTGGGGATACCGTCAGGTTCGGTCAAATCCTCGCTGTGGCGCGCGTTGCGCTGGCGCCGCGTGGCGCCGGGCATACAACGGATCCTTGCCTGCGATGCCGGCGGTGGCGACCTGATGATGTTGCGCCCCACGTCAGGCAGCAAGCTGCCGCTGCGCGCGCACGCTGCAGCCGCTGTCCGGGTCTTGAGCGTGGCCGACTGCCTTCAGCGCAGCCCATCGCCATGAGCACGGCGCTGGTTTTGTTCCGGCGTGACCTGCGCGTGGTCGACAACCCGGCGTTGAGCGCCGCTTGCGCGGCGCACGCCGCCGTATTGCCGGTGTATGTCCACGCACCCGCCGAGGAGGGTGCCTGGCCGGCGGGTGGCGCCAGTCGCTGGTGGCTGCACCGATCCCTGGCCGAGCTGGATGACCAACTGCGCGCCTGCGGCGGCGGTCTGCATCTTCGCTGCGGCGAGACGCTGCAGGAGCTGCGTGAGTTCATCGAGCACAGCGGCGCTGGCGAGGTGTACTGGAACCGACTGTACGAACCGGCCGCCATTGCTCGCGACACGCACATGAAAAGTGCGCTGGCGGAGCAAGGCATCGCCGTACACAGCTACAACGCCGCGCTGTGGTGCGAACCCTGGCAAATTGCCACGCAGCAAGAGGCGCCGTACAAGGTGTTCACGCCGTACTGGCGCAACCTGCGTGCGCGACTGCGCGCCGATCCGCCGTTGCCGGCGCCACGCCTGCATGGCTGGCACGCGCAGCCTGGCGATCTGCCTTTGCGCGCGCTGGACCTGCGGCCGCGCACGGGTTGGGCAGCTGGTCTGGCACAGGCGTGGCAACCGGGTGAGTCCGGCGCGCACGAACTGTTGGACATCTTTGCCGACGACGCCATCGGCGACTACGCCCACGCGCGCGATCTGCCCGCACGCCATGGCACCTCGCGCTTGTCGCCACACCTGCACTTTGGCGAAATCTCGCCGCGGCAAATCCACTTTGAACTGGACCGCCGCGTGCACGCCGCCAGCGCCAGGCACCATGCCGATATCGAACCGTATCTGCGCGAGCTGGGCTGGCGCGAATTTGCCCATCACCTGCTGTACCACTTCCCGCGCACGCCAACCGAAAACTTCAATCCACGCTTCAACACGTTCGCGTGGGCGGCGGACGATGAGTCCGTGCTGGAGCGCTGGCGGCGTGGCCGCACCGGTATCCCGCTGGTGGACGCGGGCATGCGCGAGCTGTGGCATACCGGCTGGATGCACAACCGCGTACGCATGATCGTGGGCAGCTTCCTCACCAAAAACCTGCGCCAGCACTGGCAACATGGCGCGCGCTGGTTCTGGGACACGCTGGTGGATGCGGATCTGGCCAACAACACCTTGGGCTGGCAATGGGTGGCCGGCTGCGGCGCCGATGCAACGCCGTATTTCCGCGTGTTCAACCCGGTCACGCAGGCCAGGAAATTCGATCCGGACGGCACCTACCTGCGCCGCTGGTTGCCGGAGTTGAAAGACGCACCGCTGGGCGTGTTGCACGAACCGTGGCGGGACCCCGACTTGCTCAGGCGTAGCGGCTATCCCGCGCCGATGGTGGACCTGGGCCAGTCGCGCCGGCAGGCGCTGGAAGCCTATGGCGCGCTGGAGCGCTGACCGCTGCTGCAAGCGCGCTCGTGCCTGCAAAGCCGCCTGCTGGCCAACCTCAGCGGCACGTGCGTGCACGGCCGCGGTCGAAGTGGAAGTGGTCGGCATGCGCGGCGTTGTAGTCCGGGCCCAAGACGGCATCGAAGTAGCGACAGGCGCCATCGTGGACTTCGCGCAGGAAGCGCGTTTCGGGCGGAAGCTTGTCGTCGTCGGTGCTTTTTCGTGCCTCGTCATCGATGCCACCGCCATCCGCGCGCGGATTGGCTTGACGCGCGTGGGGCGTCCAATCGTTGACGACGCTCACGCGCCGGCCGTCGGCCATGACGAACGCGGCAATGTCCAGCGCATCGGCTGTGGCGTGCTGGCTGCGCGCGCCGGTCACCTGGCCGTACAGGTTCCGACACGCATACGAGCCGAAATGCTCGATGGCGCGGACGCGGGTGCCCAATTGCGCCAGCGCGACGGGCTGCAGCACATGACGCTCCCACATCGCCAGCGACAGCGCCGCACGGCAACTCAAGGCAAATGGCGCATTGAGCGTGACGCTGCTACGCGTCACGCGCACCGCATTGTCGAAGCCACACCCCGGCCCGGTGACGCGAGATTGCAACGCGGTCCAGTCCATCCGTGCCTGCGCCAGCGCGACCTTGCACGCTTGAGGCTCGGCCGATGCGTGCGACAGCTTGAATCCCGTGAGCAGGTTGGGCTGCGCATCGATCTGCAGTGGTGCCCACGGGTTCCACGCATCCGCCACGGCGACCCGACCCGAACGCCATCCCCAGCTCGCCAGCGCCATCGCCAGCAGCAGGAGCAACCATGCGCGTCGCCGGGCGCTTGCAGGATGGGCCATGGCCCGACTATCGCACGCGGCAACCCGGGCTGTTCGCCGCCTTGCTCAACGCTTCATAGACGCGTGCGCTCGGCGCTGATCACGCCACAGGCGATGCGCGGACCGGCGTTGCCGGCGGGCTGGCTCTTGTAGTCATCCGGCTGCTGGTGCACGACCAGTGCGCGGCCGATGACATTCCTGGCGCTGCCGGCATCCAGTGAAGCGCCGCCAAGCAACGTGTCCACGGCCGCCACGCCTTGCGCATCGGCACGCTGGTTGGGCATGTCGCCGGCATGGTGCGCGCCGCTGTCCATGCTGCCATGCGGCTGGTCGTCGGGGTTGAAATGACCACCGGCGCTGGAGGCATCCGGGGCGCTGCAATCCCCGTTCTCGTGGATGTGAAAACCGTGTTCGCTGCCCGGTGTCAGGCCGGTGAGCTGACCACGAATGCGCACGCCGCCGGCCTCGGCGCGCAGGGTCATCGTGCCGGCAGCGCCTTGTCCCTGGGTGGGTTTGAGCACGACCTGCGCCTCCGGCGCGTTGGCCACGGCGTCGACCGCCGCGGCATCCGCCGGCGCGGGCGCGGTGGCGCTGGTCACGGCGTTTCCGGGCGCGGCCGTATCGGCTGATGCCGACGCTGGTGGGGGCGAGTTGCAGGCTGCCAGCGCCAATGCGGCGGACGCCAGGATCGACAAGGCAATGGGCGTGCGAAGGACGGACATGTGGCGCTCCAGGCTGGGTGGCTGTGCGGCAAAGGTAACCGCTGTGCTTGTAATCAAGCGTTATGCCATGGCCACAAGCGGCTGCCGATGCAGCGCGACACCGCTTGCAGTGCGCTGTCGCCATTTCAGCGGCAGGGACAATGCACAAATCACTGCCCGGGCGGCTCTAAAGGCAGGTATTGTTCATCGCATCCGGATCGGTCAGCCGTGCCCGCGGTCTTGCATCGACTGCGGATGGATCCTGCGCCAATCACACCGCCTTGTTGCCCCGCCGCACACCAGATTTGAGCCCAGCTCTCAAGGATAGCCATGGACCCCGTCGAAGTACCCCTGTGGATCTGGTTGGCCACGATGGCCGGCGTTGTCGCCCTGCTGGCGCTGAGCTTCTTCACGCACATCCGCGACGCGCACGAGCCATCGACCAGGGAAGCCGGGGCATGGACCGCGTTCTTTGTTTCGCTGTCCATCCTCTTCGGGTGCGGGCTGACGTGGGTATGGGGGTGGGATCGCGGCGTCGAGTTCTTCGCCGGCTACATCACCGAATACAGCTTGTCGATCGACAACCTGTTTGTGTTCGTGATCATCATGGGCCGCTTCTCGGTGCCGCGACACCTGCAGCAAGAGGTGCTCATGGTGGGCATCCTGATCGCGCTCGTGCTGCGCGGAATCTTCATCCTGCTCGGCGCGACTCTCATCGAGAACTTCAGCTGGATCTTCTATATCTTTGGGGCATTCC
>JBDTIE010000298.1:0-18999 GCA_039936515.1 Rhodanobacter sp.
TCCGCGTCTGCCTGCAGACCCGGAGCCCGTCTCGTGACTCTATGGTACAGCCCGGGAATCAGGCCGATTTCACCGTCTCGCCGGCGCGCTTGTCGAGAACCTCGTCGATCAAGCCGTACGTCTTGGCATCGACCGCGTTCATGAAGCGGTCACGCTCCATGTCCAGTTCGATCTTCTCGATGGCCTGCCCGGTGTGCTCGACATAGATCTGGTTGAGGCGCTGGCGCATGTACAGGATCTCGCGCGCCTGGATCTCGATGTCCGTCGCCTGTCCCTGCGCGCCACCGGAAGGCTGATGGATCATCACACGCGAGTTTGGCAGCGAAAACCGCTTGCCCTTGGCACCGGCGGTCAGCAGCAGCGAGCCCATGCTTGCCGCCTGACCGATGCACATGGTGCTGACATCGGGCTTGATGAACTGCATGGTGTCGTAGATCGCCAGGCCGGCAGTGACCGCGCCACCGGGGCTATTGATGTAGAAATGGATGTCCTTGTCCGGGTTTTCCGACTCAAGGAACAGCAGCTGCGCGACGATGAGGTTGGCGACCTGGTCGTTGACCTCGCCAACCAGGAAGATCACCCGCTCCTTGAGCAGGCGCGAATAAATGTCATAGGAGCGCTCACCACGGGCAGTCTGCTCGACCACCATGGGTACCAGGTTGAGGTTGCGAATCGGATCCATGGTCATGCTTGCGACGCTCCGGTGAATGAACCTGAGGACATGCGTCTTCAGGCAACGCTGGTGGGACGCATCACGTCGTCGAAGCTCAGATCCTGCTGGGTGGTGTTGGCGTGTTCGGCCACCCACTCCGCAACCTGGTCTTCCATCACGCGATTCTGCAACCCGGACATCATCTGGGGGTCGGCGTTGTAGAGTTCAACGACCTTCTCCGGTTCCTCATAGGTCGAGGCAATGGCCGCCAGTTGCTCGGCGACGCGCTTGCGGTCGATCTTGAGTTCCTGCTTGCGTGCGATCTCACCCATCAGCAGGCCGGCGATGACGCGCTTGCGCGCCATCGGCAGAGCTGCGGCAATGAGCTCGGGCGAAGGCTGCTGACCCTTTTGCACGCTGCCGGCGGCCATGTTTTGCGCCTCCGATTGCACCATGAGCTTGGGCACGTCCAGTGTGTCGTGCGCCGCAGCCAGCTTCTCGGCCACCTCGGACTTGAGCCGAACCATCAGAGCGGCCTTGAGCTCGCGTTCCAGGTTGGCCCGCACTTCCTTGCGGAATGTATCCAGGTCGCCGTCGGCGATGCCGAACAACTTGGCAAATTCACCATCGATTTCCGGCAGGCTCGGCTCCTGCACCTTGACGATGTTGAAGCTCACTGCCGCGATCTTGCTGGCAAGTTGCGGGTTGCGGAAGTCGGCCGGGAACGCGATGTCGGCATCAAATGCCTCATCCGTCTTTCGGCCAACCAACGCCTCGTCCAGAGCCTTGAACAAGGTGCCCGAACCCAGCACGCTTCCGGCACGTTCGACGCCTTCAACCGGGAATCGGTAGTCACCGGCAACGGCGGCGTACTCGAACATGACAAAGTCGCCTTGTGCCGACGCGCGATCAACGTCGCCGAAGCTGCGGCGCTGCTGGCGCAAGGTTTCGAGCATCTTGTCGATGTCGGTCTCGGTCACCGCTGCCACCACGCGGTGGATTTCCAGTCCGGCGACATCCACCGCCGGCAGCTCGGGCATGATCTCGAACGTCGCGGTGTATGCGATCTCGCCATTCTGCGGCTCGCCGGTGGTGTCGATGGCCGGGTTGGCGATCGGATTGAGCTTTTCCTGGCTGACGGCCTCGCGCAACGTGGTGTTGATGAGGTCCGACAGCACCTCGCCGCGGACTTGCGCGCCAAAACGCTGCTTGATGACCGTCGTCGGCACCTTGCCCGGGCGGAAACCCTTCAGGCGCACGGTGCGCCCCATTTCGGCGATGCGCGTATTCACCTGCGTTTCGTACCGCTCGGCAGGAAACCTAACCGTGAGCTTGCGCTCCAGCGTGCCAATATTCTCAACCGAAACCTGCATGACGTCTCCTGGTGCTGCTCAATGGTGTTGGTTGCCGGCGCGGGCGCCAGCTGACGCCCGCCCGTGGCAACGGTACGGCAAGGACATGGTGCGAAAGGGGGGACTCGAACCCCCACGGGGTTAACCGCCAGAACCTAAATCTGGTGCGTCTACCATTCCGCCACTTTCGCTGGTGCATTCCCGCGACGCCGCCAGACCGCACCCGATGGCACGAACGTGACGGCAACCCGCGATCTTTGATCTGGCCCGGTTTTGCTGTGTGCAAGCGGTCCATTTTACGGTTGCGCGGCCACGCAGCACAAGCTCGCGGGCGAGCGCGACACAAAGCAAAACGCCGATCGCAAGCGACCGGCGTCTGCCCGATTGGTGGGCCGTGAAAGATTCGAACTTTCGACCAATTGATTAAGAGTCAACTGCTCTACCAACTGAGCTAACGGCCCATGAAACATTTGCAACATATCGCACAATATTGGGGTGGAGGATGGGATTCGAACCCACGACAACCGGAATCACAATCCGGGACTCTAACCAGCTGAGCTACCCCCACCATGAATCTTTAACTGGTGCGCCAGACAGGACTCGAACCTGCAACCGTCGGCTTAGAAGGCCGATGCTCTATCCGGTTGAGCTACAGGCGCGAACTCCGCCGGCAGACGTGGTGGTCGGGGTAGAGGGATTCGAACCCCCGACTTTTGCGTCCCAAACGCAACGCTCTACCAGACTGAGCTATACCCCGCAAATCATCAAGTCATCCGATCCTCTCAACTATACCGGAGATGGCCCGATGCCCGTCGGCCCGGTGTTAACGATCTGCGGCAACGTGTGTGACATGGACGGTGCGGCATCTGCATCGTCCGGAAAAAGTGGTGCGCCCGGAGAGATTCGAACTCCCGACCACCTAGTTCGTAGCCAGGTACTCTATCCAACTGAGCTACGGGCGCACGGGTGAAACATTCCTGCCGACGATATCGCCGTTGGGATCGGCGTCGGCGCAAGCAAGAAGCGGAATTATTCAGACTCCGCACGCTTGCGTCAATACCTTTCAACGAAATCCCACCTTGGCGTCGCCATGTGCGAGGTCAAAAAGGCTATCGTCGAGGCAGCCGGTGGCGCTCAACTCCTGCGCCGCGGCAACGACCCGGTTTGGCCGTCCAAACCGGTCAGCCCTCCAGCCCGCGCCGACTCTGCGGCGCCGGATCGCCCACCTTGCCCACCGGCGAACCGGCGTCACTGCGCGGCGGCGGTGGCGGAGGCGGCATGGCACCGCCGGTCGCATCCTTGATCCAGTCCGCGGGCGGGCCTGGCTCGCGGCCAGCCATGATGTCGTCGATCTGGTGCGCGTCGATGGTCTCGTATTGCAGCAGCGCCTCGGCCATGGCGTGCAACTTGTCGAGGTTGGCTGTCAACAATTCCCTGGAGCGCGCATAGGCGCGATCGAGGATGCCGCGTACCACCTCGTCGATCTTGCTCGCCGTCTCGTTGGAGATGCTCTTGTGCTGCGTCACCGAGCGACCAAGAAACACCTCGTCCTCGTCCTCGCCATAGGTGATCGGGCCAAGCTCGTCGGACAGGCCCCATTTGGTGGCCATGTTGCGCGCCATCTTGGTGGCGCGCTCGATGTCGTTGGAGGCGCCAGTGGTGACCTTGTCGCTGCCGAATATCAGTTCCTCGGCCACACGCCCGCCATACAGCGAGCACAGCTGCGACTCGATCGCCACACGGTTGATCGAGTATTTGTCGCCCTCGGGCAGGTACATGGTTACACCCAGCGCACGACCGCGCGGGATGATCGTCACCTTGTAGACCGGATCGTGCTCCGGCACCAGACGGCCGACGATGGCGTGGCCAGCCTCGTGGAACGCGGTGAGCTTCTTCTCGTCCTCGCTCATGGCCATCGAGCGGCGTTCGGCGCCCATCAGGATCTTGTCTCGCGCCTTGTCCAGATGAATCATTCGCACTTCACGAGCGTTCTCGCGCGCTGCGAACAGCGCCGCCTCGTTCACCAGGTTGGCCAGGTCCGCACCGGAGAAGCCCGGCGTACCTCGTGCGATGACCATGGCATCGACGTCGGCGGCGGTCGGCACCTTGCGCATGTGCACCTTGAGGATCTGCTCGCGGCCGCGCACGTCTGGCAGGCCCACCATCACCTGACGGTCAAAGCGGCCCGGGCGCAGCAGCGCCGGGTCGAGCACATCCGGACGGTTGGTGGCGGCGATGACGATGACGCCCTCGGTGCCCTCGAAACCGTCCATCTCCACCAGCAACTGGTTCAACGTCTGCTCGCGCTCATCGTGGCCGCCGCCCAGGCCGGCACCGCGGTGACGCCCTACCGCATCGATCTCATCGATGAAGATGATGCACGGGGCATGCTTCTTGGCCTGCTCGAACATGTCACGCACGCGGCTGGCGCCGACGCCGACGAACATCTCGACGAAGTCCGAGCCGGAAATGGCGAAGAACGGCACCTTGGCCTCACCGGCAATAGCCTTGGCCAGCAAGGTCTTGCCGGTGCCAGGCGGACCGACCATCAACACCCCGCGCGGAATCTTGCCGCCCAGTTTCTGGAAACGGCCAGGATCGCGCAGAAATTCAACCAGCTCGCCAACTTCTTCCTTGGCCTCGTCACAACCGGCCACGTCCGTGAAATTGACCTTGATCTGGTCCTCGCCCTGCAACTTGGCACGCGAGCGACCAAAACTCATGGCCCCGCGCCCACCGCCACCGGATTGCATCTGGCGCATGAACCAGATGAATACACCGACAATCAGCAGCACCGGCAGCCAACTGATCAGCAACCCGATCAACGAAAAGCCTTCGGAAGGCTCCTGGCGCACTTCCACGCCCTTGTCCTGCATCTGCTTGACCACCGCATTGGTGGAAAAGCCGAGCATCGGCACCACGGTGCGGAACGCGCTGCCGTCCTTCAGCTTGCCGCTGATGGTGGCCGGTTGGTCGGCGCTGATGGTGGCCGTGGCGACGTTGCCACTCTCCACGCCCTGCACGAAGCCGTTGTAAGGCAGGTCGGACGAGGTTGCGCCACGGGGATTGAAACTGTTGAACAGGGTGAACAGCACCACCGCGATGATGACCCAGAGCAACACGTTTTTCGCTGTCTCATTCATGCACGGTTCTCGCCGGATGGCACCGCAGCGGGCTTGCGCCCAACTGCCAGTGCGTACACCTCGCGCGATCTTGCGCGCGAGGCCTTGGGTTTACGCATGGTTACGCGGGTGAACTCCGCACGCAACCCACGAAGGTAATCGTCGAAACCCGCTCCCTGGAACAACTTGATCAGGAACGAGCCACCGGGCCGCAACCATTGCCGGCTGAAATCCAGCGCCAGATCGGCAAGGGCCATGGCGCGAATCTGGTCCGCCAGTGCCACACCACTCATATTGGGGGCCAGATCAGACAGTACAAGATCGACGCTCTGGCCCTGCAGGCGCGATTCCAGCTCGCGCAGTACCGACTCCTCGCGGAAATCACCCTGCAGGAAGTCGACGCCGGCAATGGCGTCCATCGGCAGGATATCCAGCGCAATCACGTGCCCGCTCGCACCCAGCCGCTGCCGCACCAGTTGCGACCAGCTCCCCGGCGCGGCGCCAAGATCCACGACGGTGATGCCAGGTTTCAGCAGATGATCGCGGGCAATGAGCTCTTCGAGCTTGTACACCGCGCGCGAGCGCAGACCTTCGGCCTGTGCCTTTTTCACGTACTCGTCGTTGAAATGCTCGCGCAGCCAGCCGGCGCTGCTCTTGCTGCGGCTCATGGGCAACACCGTGGAGAAACCCCGACAGGATACCGGAAAGCAGCGCGCGCGCAGGCATCGGCTGCGAGCTGTGCCAACGCGCGTGATAACCTCCGATCCCGACAATCCAGCGTACGAGCTTCAACCCATGCCCCTTACCTCGACCCAAACCCGCTACCTGCGCGGCCTCGCCCACAGCTTGGGCGCGGTCATCCTGCTCGGGGCCAAGGGCGCCACCGCGGCGGTCGTCAAGGAACTGGACGGCGCACTGAGTCAACACGAGCTGGTCAAGGTCAAGTTGTCTGCAGCCGACCCGACGGAGCGGAAGGCGCAGCTGGATTCGCTGCTGCAGGGTACGCAAGCACAAAGCGTGCAGCAGATCGGCCACGTGGCGGTGTTGTTCCGGCGCAACGCGGACGAACCCAAGATTGCGCTGCCACGCTGATGGATCTCGCGCTTGACCGCCCCGAAGGTTATCTGTTCGTGCGTCGTGTCAGCGCGCACAGCGTGACCCTGGTCGATCGCGACCTGACCGACAGCTTCCTGCTGGCGCCAGACCGCGCGATCGAACACTGGCCGGTGGCAACGGCCACAGAACTGGACGCCGGCCATGTCGACGCACTTCTGGAGCTCAAACCCGAACTGGTGTTGCTGGGCACAGGCGAGCGCCAGGTGTTTCCGGCAGCCGCCTTCCTCGCCGGATTCCTGCGCCGGGGGATCGGTGTGGAGGTGATGGACAACGCCGCTGCCGCGCGTACCTACAACTTGTTGGCGAGCGAAAGCCGGCACGTGGTGGCCGGGTTCATCCTGCCGACGGTGTAACCGCGCTGGCACATCAGGCGCCAGCTCAACGCGGCGGCAGGTATCCCAGCGGATCCACCGGGTTGCCGTCCTTGCGTATCTGGAACTCCAGGCCGTCCCGCGCCGCACCGGTCGAGCCCATCTCGGCAATCTGCTGGCCGGCAGTCACGCGCTGGCCCTCCTTGACCAGACGCTTGCGGTTGTGGCCGTAAGCCGACAGCAAGCTGTCGCTGTGCTTGATGATCACCAGTTCTCCGTAGCCGACCAGGCCGTTGCCGCTGTATACCACCACGCCGTCGGCTGCAGCACGCACCGGCTCGCCGCCCTTGCCGACGATTTCGATACCCGGAATCGGATCGCCACTCTTGAATCGCCGACCGACGCTGCCCTCGGCTGGCCAGCGCCATGCCAAGCCACTGACCGCCCTGGACGCCGCTGGCGGAAGGGCGGCCGGGGCTGCCGGTGGCGGCACTGCCGCGGGAACCGGCGTCGGCACACCAGCCACGGGAACCACACCGGCGGAGGCGGCCGCCACGGGAGCCGGAGAGCTCGTGGTGCTGGCAGACGTTGGTGACTGGCCGGCAGCCGGCACCTGGGGCGCAGGAACGACTGACGTGCCCGCCTGCGCCGCACCGGGTGCAACCGGCTCGAAAACCGGCGCGCCAGCGACACTGGTAGATGCTTGCGGCGGCACACCCTGGCCAGCAACCGCCGGGGCCGGTGACCCAGCAGGCCGCGGCGCGCCGTGAGCAGTCGCAACTTGCGTCGGCGACAGCATCAGCCGCTGACCCGGCCAGATCGTGTACGGCTCGGCAATCTGGTTCCACTGTGCCAGGTCGCGAAAATCCACGCCGTTTCGAAAGGCGATGGAATACAACGTGTCGCCCTTGGCCACCAGATAGCTGCCGCCAGGCACCGGCGTGCGCGCCACCGCCGGCGATACCCGTGCCGAGCCACCGGTAACGACTCCAGGCGCGGGCTCCACGACGACCGAACTGCGCAATGTCCCGCAGGCGGCAAGCAACAACGAGGCACCGGCGACGCCGAGCAATGTGGAAAAACGATGCATTCGTTGCAGCATACCGAGGCGGCGGAAGTTTTTCATGCGCAGGCCGATGCTCAGCGCAGCCACAGCCACAGCCCCAGCACGACCAGCAACGCCAGGGCGGCCCAGCCCAGCCATTCGATATTCTTGCGCAGCAGGTGTTCGGCACGTTCACCAAACAGGCGTATCAGCAGCGCCAGCAGCCACACGCGCTTGCCGCGACCCACCGCCATGCACGCCAGGAACGGTAACAATGGCACGCCCACGATACCCGCCGCCCAGGTGACGAATTTCATCGGGATCACTGGCTGCAGCGCGGCCAAAGTCAGCGCGCCGAGCATCGTCAACCAATGCTCGTTCATGTCCATGCGCAAGGTCGCCACCCAGGTGCCTATGGTCGCCTGCATGTGTTCGCTGAAAAGCGGCCGCACCAGTTCGTACGCCCAGTGCCCCAGCGCGTAACCCACCAGTGCGCCAAGCAGGGAAAACAGCAGCGAGATGTTGGCATAGAAGAACGCTTTGGCCCGCCGCCCCAGCATCATCGGGGCCAGCATCACCTCGGGCATCACCGGAAAGATGAATGCCTCGACGAAGCTCAGTCCACACAGGTAGTACACCGCCCGCGGTGCGCTCGCCCAGCGCAAAGCGCGGGCGTAGAGGTTGGCAAAGACCGACATCAGCCGATCCCGCCCAGCAGCGGCACGAAGCTGACCGCGCCCAGCTCCTCCTGGATGAAGTCGCCCTGCCCGTCGCCGCGCATGCGGATGAGCGTCTGCCGGCTGGGCGAACCCACCGGTCCGACCAGCACGCCATTGGGCGTCAGCTGGTCGAGGATGCGCGTGGGGATGGTGTCGCCGGCGGCGGTCAGCATGATCGCGTCGAATGGCGCCTCGTCGGCCCAACCCAGCTTGCCGTCGTCGTGCCGCGTGCGCAGGTTTTGCAGGCCCAGTTGACGGAAGCGGCGGCGTGCCTGGCGCAGCAGCTCCTCGATGCGTTCGACCGTAAACACCTGCGGCACCAGGCCTGCCAGCACCGCCGCCTGGTAGCCCGATCCGGTGCCGATCTCCAGCACCTTCTGTGGCATACCAAACTCGAGCAGCGCCTCGGTCATGCGCGCGACCACCCACGGTTGCGAGATGGTCTGGCCGTGGCCGATCGGCAGCGCGTTGTTTTCGTAGGCGTGCGAATGCAATGCCTGGTCAATGAAATGATGCCGCGGCAAGTTGCGCATGACATCGATGACGCGTGCGTCGACAATGCCAGCCTCGCGCAGGCTGTCTGCCAGGCGATCGCGCGCGCGCTGCGAGGTCACGCCTTCACCACGCAATTGCGACGGCGGCAATGGATACACGTCGCTCATGGGGCTGGCACCCGCTGACTGTCGGCGCGACGCCCGGCCATGTCGTCATCCAGGCCTTTCATCCAGCTGCTGACTTTCTCCAGCGCCTGGAAGCGCGTGAGGTCGACGTGGATCGGCGTCACAGAAATATAGCCACGGCGCACCGCGTTGAAATCCGTGCCGGGGCTGGCGTCATCGACCTCGCCAGCTGGCCCGATCCACCACATCGGCCGCCCCCGCGGGTCGGTCTGCGCCACCGAAGGGGCGGAGCGATGCCGGCGGCCAAGGCGCGTCACCTCAAAACCGTGGATTTCATCCCAAGGCCGGTCCGGCACATTGACGTTGAGGATGGTGTCCGCCGGCAACGGGTCGACCAGCAGCCGCTGCATCAGCAGCAATACCGCCTGTGCCGCGGAGTCATAGTGCATGCCCGCGTGATCGGTGCTGACCAACGACACGGCAATGGCCGGCAGGCCGAGGAAGCGACCTTCCATTGCCGCAGACACGGTGCCTGAATAGATGACGTCGTCACCGAGGTTGGCCGAATTGTTGATGCCCGAAACGACCATGTCCGGCTCGTGATCCAGCAACCCGGCCAGCGCCAGGTGCACACAATCGGTTGGCGTGCCCGCCACGCGATAGTAGCCGTTGCCCATTTCGAACACGCGCAGCGGCGCATCCAGGGTGAGCGAATTGCTGGCCCCCGAGCGGTCGCGGTCCGGTGCAACCACGGTCACCTGACCGACCGCGCGCAAGCGCTCGGCGAGCACATGGATGCCCGGTGCATCCACGCCGTCGTCGTTGCTGACCAGAACTCGCATGTTGTCCCGTGGAAGTGCCGACACGTCGCGGTGGCGAGGCGTCTTCAAACCGCAAGTCTACTCGACGGCGCAGGACGATTCACTCGACCGATGAGCGCGCGCGGCCCCAACGCCTTCGTCGGCGCTCCCGCACCGGTTCTGGGTCGAAAGCCAGGGCCAGCTGGTTATGCCAGCAACTCGCGTACGACCACCGTTGCATAGCTGCCGGCCGGCAACTCGAACGCCAACTCGAGCGTCGCCGCGTTGTGCCAACGCCATGTCAGGTCCCGCGGCAACAGGCGCAGGGGTCGACGATCCTGCCCCATCCGGGCGGCGGCCAGGCCTTGCGCCAGATCCGCATGCATCAGGGCAATGGCGCGTTCCAGCGCGCCCGCATCGCCTGCGCTTGGCGGTTCGCCTTCGCCCCACAACGCAGCGGACGGATGGATGTCAAAGCGCGCCAGGCGCTCGGCCAGGGTTGGCGTGAACGGCTCCGGTCCGAACCACGAGTGCGACCCTGCCAGAGCCCAGATCTCGCCATCCAGGCCCGTGTCCCATGTGGCCTGCTCAACGCGTGCGGCAAGCACGTCATTGAAGATCTGCGAGCGCGCGGCCGACAGCAACAGCGAACGCCGGTGCCGATCCACCCGCCGGCCGGCAAACATGGCGCGTGCCTGAGCGACATTGTCGCCATCGCGGCCAAAGCGCTGTTCGCCGAAATAGTTGGGCACGCCGCGCAATGCCATTTGTGCCAGACGCTGTTCAGCGACGGCGACGTCGCCGCGTACCTCACGCAGCACCAGCACAAAACGATTGCCGCGCAATCCACCGCGCTTGAGTTTGCGTCCGTGCCGAGTCGCCGCCAGCACGCGCGCGCCGTCGACCTCAAACGCGGACCAGTCCGGATCAGGTTTGCCGGCCAGTTGCACGGAGAACGTCTGGCGGGTGACGGCATGGCGATCCTTGAGCCCTGCGTAGCCCACGGCCAGTGGTGGCACGCCGGCAAATTTCGCCAGCTCGCGCGCTACCCAGTCGGTGTTGGCACCACGTTTTTCCACCCACAACCATGCGTGTTCGCCACTGCCGTCGGCGTCGTAGCCAAGGATCTCCTCGACTCGAAAGTCGTCGTCCACACTGCGCAGCCGCCCGTGCAAAGGCGCGTTGCCGAATGCCCGCGGCAACTCGCCAGCAGTGCGGGTCGCCGATGCAGTCGATGCCTGGGTGTCGGTGAGCATGTCGGCGCGCGTTTGCCTAGACCAGAAAGGCCGTTGCAAGGCCGAGAAAAATGAAGAAGCCGCCGCTGTCGGTCATGGCCGTGATCAACACGCTCGAGCCGATCGCCGGATCGCGTCCGAAGCGCGTCATCAACATGGGAATGCCGACGCCACAAAACGCCGCCAGCAACAGGTTGAGCGCCATGGCTGCAGTCATCACCACGCCCAACGCCAGATTGTCGTACAGCGCCCATGCGGCAATGCCGATGACGCCACCCCAGACCACGCCGTTGATCAGCGCCACGGCCATTTCCTTGCGCCACAAGCGGCGCGCGCTGGCCGGGCTGATCTGGTTCAGCGCCAGGCCGCGCACGATCATGGTGATGGTCTGGTTGCCGGAGTTGCCACCGATGCCGGCAACGATGGGCATCAAGGCAGCCAGTGCCACCAGACGCTCGATGGAGCCTTCGAACAACCCGATCACGCGTGAGGCAATAAACGCGGTCATGAGGTTGAGCGCCAGCCATGCCCAGCGGTTGCGCAGGGATTTCCACACCGAGGCAAAGATGTCCTCCTCTTCGCGCAGGCCGCCACGGCTCAGGGCCTCGCTGTCGGCCTCCTCGCGGATCACATCCACCATCGCATCGACGGTGATGCGCCCGATCAAGTGTCCGTGCACATCAATGACCGGCGCGGTAACCAGGTCGTAGCGCTCGAATGCCTGCGCCACCTCATACACGTCATCGTCCGGATGAAAGGTATTGACGTCCGGAGCCATCACCGCACTTACCATCTGCTCGGGTGGATTGACCAACAGCCAGTGCAGCGGCAGCACGCCGGTGAGCAGGTTGTCCTGGTTGACAACGAACAGCTTGTCGGTTTGTGCCGGCAGTTCGTCGAAGCGACGCAGGTAGCGCAACACGACTTCCAGGCTGACATCCTCGCGGATGGTCACCATCTCGAAGTCCATCAACGCACCCAACTGGTCGTCGCGATAGGACATTGCCGACTGCAGCTGCGCGCGCTGCTCGGCGTCGAGGCTGGCCATGAGCTCAGGCAGCATGGCGCTGGGCAGGTCGTCGACGAGGTCGGCCAGCTCATCGGCGTCGAGCGTCTCGGCAGCGGCCAGGATCTCGTGACGATCCATGTCGGCGATGAGCGACTCGCGCACCGCGTCGGATACTTCCAGCAGGATGTCGCCGTCCTGGCCGGACTTGACCAGTTGCCACGTCGTCAGGCGGTCATCCAGTGGCAACGACTCGAGGATGAAGGCGATGTCAGCCGGGTGCAGATCGGCCAGCTGCCCGCGCAACTGTGCCTCGGCGGCCGTATCCAGCGCACCAGCACCGCGTGCGTCGAGGATCGCGATGATCGCCTCGACGCGTTCGTGCAGGCGCTGCGCGGCGCGGGTCTCGACTTCGGTCATGCCTGATCCAGCAGCACGCTGGCTTGTGCCGCGATGCCTTCGCCGCGACCGATGAAGCCCAGCCGTTCGGTGGTGGTGGCCTTGACGCTGATGCGTTCCAGCGGCGACCCCAAGTCATGTGCCAGATGCGCACGCATGGCCTGCACATGTGGCATGAGCCGCGGCGCCTCGGCAATCACGGTGACATCCGCGTTGCCCAGCACGTAGCCGGCCTTGCGCATGAGCGCGGCCGCATGCCGAAGGAAGTCGCGGCTGTCCGCGTCGCGCCAGCGCGCGTCGGTCGGCGGGAAATGCGTTCCGATGTCACCCAGTGCAAGCGCGCCGAGAATCGCGTCGCACAGCGCATGGATCACCACGTCGCCATCGGAATGCGCAACCAGGCCGCGGTCATGCGCAATGCGCACACCGCCGAGCACGACGTGATCACCTGCACCGAAAGCGTGCACGTCCAACCCGCTGCCGATACGCATCAGGCCGTCCTCGCCAGCAGGAATTCGGCCAGCGCGAAATCCGCCGGTGTTGTGACCTTGATGTTGTCCTCGGCCCCTTCCACCAGCCGTGGCGAGAAGCCGGCACGCTCCATGGCCATGGCTTCATCGCCCACGATCACCCCATCTGCCGCCGCGGCGCGCAGCGCAGCGCGCAATGGCCCGAAACGAAACAGTTGCGGGGTAAACGCGCGCCAGCGCAACTCGCGTGGTTCGGTGCGCACGACACGGCCGTCGGCATCCGCGCACTTGAGCGTGTCACGCAGCCGAGCACCCAGCAGCGCGCCGTCAGCATCGTGGGCGGCCTCGAGCAGACGCGTGATGTCGTCCGCGCGCACGCACGGCCGCGCAGCATCGTGCACCAGCACATGGTCATCCGCGCCCAGCGACGCCGCCAACGCGTCCAGCCCGGCAAGCACCGAGTCGCTGCGCTCACTGCCACCGATGGTGCGCATGATCGGTTTGTCACACATCGTGGTCCAGCCGGGCCATTGCGTGTCGCCAGCGGCCAGTACCACCACCATTCCGAAAATACGCGGATGGCGTGCGAGGCGCTGCAACGTATGCCACAGCAGCGGTTGCCCAGCCAGCAAGCGATATTGCTTCGGACACCCGCCACCCGCGCGCAGACCACGGCCCGCCGCCGGCACGATGCACCACAGCGGCGCGCCGCTCACGGCGACCCGTTGGGCGCGATGGCTGCTGGTGGCGGCAGCGGGGTACTTGCCGCAGCAGGCTGCTCTACCACCTGGTAGAACACCTCGCCGGGCTTGATCAGTCCCAGCTCAGTGCGCGCGCGCGCCTCGATGGCCTGGTCGCCGTGCTTGAGATCGCGCACGTCCGCGGCCAGCGCCTGGTTGCGCTGCACCAGTCTGGCGTTGTCGTCGGCTTGCTTCTTGACCGCCACGTGCAGATTGTCGAGCGACTGCATGCCGCCACTGCCCGACCACAGCTTGAGCTGCAGGGCAATGAGCGCCACCAGCAAGATCACTGCAATCCAGCGCAACATGCCAGCGCAACCCCCGCGTCAGTCCGGCAGGCGAGAAAGATTGGGAAACGCCTGGCGTCCAGCGTACCGCGCCGCAGAGCCCAGTGCCTCCTCGATACGCAGCAGCTGGTTGTACTTGGCCACCCGGTCGGAGCGGCACAGTGAACCGGTCTTGATCTGCGTCGCCGTGGTACCCACGGCAATGTCTGCAATCGTTGTGTCCTCGGTCTCGCCCGAGCGATGCGAGATCACCGCCGCGTAGCCGGCCGCGTCGGCGATGGCGATGGCTTCGAGTGTTTCCGACAACGTGCCGATCTGGTTGACCTTGACCAGGATCGCGTTGGCGATCTTGCGCTCGATGCCTTCACGGAAAATCGCGGGGTTGGTGACGAACAGGTCGTCGCCCACCACCTGCACACGTTCGCCGATGCTGTCGGTCAGCAGTTTCCAGCCATCCCAGTCGCCTTCGGCCATGCCGTCCTCGATGCTGATGATCGGATATTGCTTGGCCCAGCCTGAGAGCAGCTCGGCAAACTGCGCAGACGTGTACTGGCGCCCTTCTCCGGCCAGGTCGTACTTGCCGTGCTTGTAGAACTCGGAGCTTGCCGCATCCAGGCCGAGCAAGATGTCGCGACCCACCTTGTAGCCGGTCTTGCCAACTGCTTCGAGGATGGTGTCGATGGCTTCGATGTTGGAACGCAGGTTCGGCGCAAAGCCGCCCTCGTCGCCCACCGCGGTCGCCAGGCCGCGCGCATGCAGCACGCTCTTCAGCGCGTGAAAAATTTCCGCGCCCGCACGCAGGGCCTCGGCAAACGTAGGCAGGCCGACGGGCAGGATCATGAACTCCTGCACGTCGATGTTGTTGTCGGCATGAGCGCCGCCATTGATGATGTTCATCATCGGCACGGGAAGCGCGCCGGGCTTGCCGGTGGTTCCGTTGATGCCCGCCAGATACTTCCATAGCGGCTCACTGCGCGACGCGGCCACGGCATGCGCAGCGGCCATGGAAACGCCCAACAAGGCATTGGCGCCCAGCTTGCCCTTGTTCGGTGTGCCATCCAGCGCGATCAACTTCGCATCCAGGCCATGCTGGTCGGCGGCGTCGAAAGCCTGCAGCGCGTCGGCAATCGTGCCGTTGACGTTGGCCACCGCATTGCGTACGCCCTTGCCACCGTAGCGCGACTTGTCGCCGTCGCGCAATTCGACCGCCTCGCGTGATCCGGTGGAGGCGCCACTGGGCACCGCCGCGCGGCCGAAGCCGCCGTCAGCCAGGGTCACTTCGGCTTCCAGCGTGGGGTTGCCGCGCGAGTCGAGGATTTCGCGGGCGTGGATCCGGGTGATCGTCGTGGTCATGGTGGTCCTGAGTGAGGTGTGTCGCAGGAGCCCGCTTGCGGGCGATGCTTCTGGTGGTTGGTGCAAGCATCGTCCGCGAGCGGGCTCCTGCAACGGAGTTACAAACCTTGTTCCAGAAATCCGTGGCGCTTGGTTACCGCGTCCAGTTCCAGCAGGCTTTCCAGCAAGGCTTCCATCTTGTCCAGTGGCCAGGAGTTGGGGCCATCGCTGAGCGCCTGCTCCGGGTGCGGATGGGTCTCGGCAAACAACCCGGCGATGCCCACCGCGACGGCTGCGCGCGCCAGTACGGGCACAAACTCCCGTTGCCCACCCGAAGTGGCACCCTGCCCGCCAGGCAACTGCACGGAATGAGTCGCGTCGAACACCACCGGGCAGCCGGTCTGGCGCATGACGCTCAACGCGCGCATATCCGACACCAGGTTGTTGTAGCCGAAGCTGGCACCACGCTCGCAGACCATGATCTGGTCATTGCCGACGGCCTTGGCCTTGGCCACCACGTGTTGCATATCCCACGGCGCCAGGAACTGACCCTTCTTGATATTGACCGGCTTGCCGGCGCGCGCGACCTTCTGGATGAAGTCGGTCTGCCGGCACAGGAAGGCAGGCGTCTGCAGCACGTCCACCACCGCGGCCACTTCATCCATCGGCGTGTATTCATGCACGTCGGTAAGCAACGGCACGCCAACCTGGCGCTTCACCTCTGCCAGCACGCGCAGGCCTTCTTCAAGTCCCGGCCCGCGAAAGCTCTTGGCCGAGGAGCGGTTGGCCTTGTCGAAGCTGGACTTGAAGATGAAATGGATACCCAGCCGATCGGTGATTTCCTTGAGCGTGCCAGCAGTGTCCACCTGCAATTGCTCCGATTCGATCACGCACGGGCCGGCAATCAGGAACAGTGGCTGGTCCAGGCCAACGTCGAATCCGCAGAGCTTCATGGCGCGTTCCTGGTTGATGGTCGGCACCCGACGTTGCGCACGATCACGCGCGGACCTGCGAGTGGGCCAGTGCCGGCGCTTCGCGCACCGCCTGGAATTCGCGCGCGGCCTGCACGAAGCCGGAAAACAGCGGGTGGCCGTCGCGCGGGGTCGAGGTGAACTCCGGGTGCGCCTGGCAAGCGAGGAACCACGGATGTTGTTGTCGCGGCAATTCGATCATCTCCACCAGAAGGTCATCCATGGACTTGCCCGAAATCACCAGCCCCAGGTCCTCGAATGCCTGGCGATAGCGGTTGTTGAATTCATAGCGGTGGCGATGGCGCTCGCGCACCACGTCCTGGCCGTACAGTTCGCGTGCGAGCGTGCCGGCCTTGAGTCGGCACTCCTGCGAGCCCAGGCGCATGGTGCCACCCAGGTCCGACCCATCGCTGCGCTGCTCGACGTCACCAGCGGCCGTGGTCCACTCGGTAATCAGCGCGATCACCGGATTGGCCGTGTTGCGGTCGTTCTCGGTGGAATCGGCATCCGTCAGGCCGGCGACGTTTCGTGCAAAGTCGACCACGGCCGCGTGCATGCCATAGCAAATGCCGAAATACGGCACGCCGTGTTCGCGTGCATAACCGGCGGCAAGCACCTTGCCTTCGAAACCACGTTTGCCGAATCCACCGGGGACCAGGATCGCATCGACATGCTTGAGGACCGACTCGGCACCAAGGGACTCGATCTGCTCCGAATCGATCCAGTCCAGATCCACGCGCGTGGACTGCGCTATACCGCCGTGGCGAAGGGCCTCACCCAGCGACTTGTAGGCATCCTTGTGCTCGACGTATTTGCCGACGATGGCGACGGTGATCGCGCCCTTGGGGTGTTCCATGGCGTCGACCGTGCGCTGCCAACTGGACAGGTCGGCCGGTTTGGCGTCCAGCCCAAGCTGCTTGACCACGATGTCGTCCAGCCCCTGCGCGTGCAGCCACAACGGCTGCTTGTAGATGATGTCCACATCCGCGGCGCTGATGACCGCGTTTTCAGGCACGTTGGTGAACAGCGCGATCTTGCGTCGCTCGCCCTCGGGCAATGGCTCCTCGCAGCGGCACAGCAGGATGTCCGGCTGGATACCAATCGAGCGCAATTCCTTGACCGAATGCTGGGTGGGTTTGGTCTTGATCTCGCCGGCAGCCTTGATGTACGGCACCAGTGTGAGATGCATGAACAACACCTTGGACGCGCCATGCTCGATGCGCAGCTGGCGGATCGCCTCCAGGAATGGCTGCGACTCGATGTCGCCGACCGTGCCACCGATCTCCACCAGCGCCACGTCGAAACCGCGCGTCGCCTCGTGGATGCAGTGCTTGATTTCGTCGGTGATGTGCGGAATCACCTGCACCGTTGCGCCCAGGTAATCGCCGCGGCGCTCCTTGCGGATCACGCTTTCGTAGATCTTGCCGGTGGTGATGGAGTTCTTGCCACCCAGCCGCGTGCGCATGAAGCGCTCGTAATGGCCCAGGTCAAGATCGGTTTCGGCGCCATCATCGGTGACGTAGACCTCGCCGTGCTGGAACGGACTCATGGTGCCCGGATCGACGTTGATGTACGGGTCGAGCTTCATCATGGTGACGGAGAGCCCGCGCGCCTCGAGGATGGCCGCGAGCGACGCCGCGGCAATGCCCTTGCCTAGTGAGGACACTACGCCGCCGGTGACGAAAATCAGGGGTGTCATGGTTTCAGCCGTGCTGGAAATACGCATTTTAGCGGCAGATGCCCTGCTCGCGCATGGCCGGCGTGGCAGACGGGAGCGCACATGGCCTGCCTGCTAGCATCAGCGCATGAATTCACCCATCCCCGATCGCCTTGCGGCACTGCGCGGCGCCATGCTGCAGCACGATGTGAACGCGGTATTGGTGCCTAGCGCCGATCCACACTTGTCCGAATATCTGCCTGCACACTGGCAAGCCCGCGTGTGGCTGTCCGGCTTTGATGGTTCAGCCGGCACGCTGGTTGTCACGCCGGAGTCGGCACTGCTGTGGACTGATTCACGGTATTTCTCCCAGGCACAGCAACAACTGGCCGGCAACGACATCGAGTTGATGAAGCTGGTCGTGCCGCATGCGGCCGAACATCTCCACTGGCTGCGGCGGCACCTGCGTGCTGGCAACGTATTGTCCGTATCCGGCGACAGCATCGCGCTGGACACGCAGCGGCAGCTGCAAGAACAACTGGCTGCGCAAGGGGCCAGTTTGCGCATTGACCTGGACCTCCCCGGCCTGGTCTGGGCCGATCGTCCGCCGTTGCCACGATCACCGGTACTTGCGCATGACCCGGCATACGTCACTACTTCTCGCGCGCAAAAGCTGGCCCGAGTCCGCCAGGCCGTGGCCGACGCCGGAGCCACGGACCACCTGTTGTCGAGCCTTGACGACATCGCCTGGTTGCTCAACCTGCGCGGCAGTGATGTCGAGTGCAACCCGGTATTCCTGGCGCACCTGCTGTTGAACACCACCGGCGCCGCAACGCTGTTTGTGGATCGCGACAAGCTGGACCCTGCCTTGATCGATGCGCTGCTTGCCGACGGCGTGGCTGTGGCCGCGTACGCCCAGGTCAACGCTGCGTTGCAGGCGCTGACTGGCAAGACGAGGTTGCTTCTGGACAGCGGGCACGTCGCCAGCGCAGTGGCAGCGGGCATCCCTGCCGGCGTGCGGGTGATCGAGACGGCGAACCCCAGCACCTTGTTCAAGGCGATCAAGACCCCCGGTGAGCTCGACCACGTCCGCCAGGTGATGCGCCGCGATGGCGCGGCCCTGGTGCGTGCCTTCCGCCAGCTGGAGGACCGCCTGGCCGCCGGC
>JBDTIE010000299.1:0-3648 GCA_039936515.1 Rhodanobacter sp.
GCGCTACGTGCTGGCCGTGGATGTCGGTGAGGACCAGCGCGGGCAGCGGCTGGCGCGTACTTGACGCCAGCGCGCCGGTTGCCAGCCACGCCAGAGCCCAGGCCAGTACGCCGACGCCGAGCGTGGCTGCCAGCGGGCGCAGCAGCAGCCGGCGGCGCCAGGCGATGAGCGCGCAGCCAAGCAGCAGGGCGAGTACGCCGGCCAACGGATCAAACCCGCTGTCGCGCACATTGAGTACGCTCATCGGCTGCTGGATGTACTGGCTCCACCACCCGGCGACGAAAGCCGCGCGCGCCACCAGCAGCGCGATGGCCAAGGCCAGAAACGCCGCGTTGCCGGCATCGGCATAGCCACGTCGCTTGAGGAAGGCGTTGGCTCCCAGGCCCGCAATGATGCCAAACAGCAAACTGAGCACGGCGGTGGAAAACAGCAGCGGTCCGACACTCACGACAACTCCGGTCACGCACGCGTTGCACGTGCCCACGCACACTCTAGCTGCGTTGAGGCGCGATCGTGTTTGCCTGCGCGACAGTTTTGGCAGTCTTCGCTGAGCGGATGAAATTCCCTACCCGGCGGTGATGCGCATGCTCTGCTGGTGCGCGGCAGGGCGTCAGCTCACTGTCATGGACACCAGTACACCGCCACCGGTACGCGCTGCTGGGTCAACACCGCGCGGATGGGATAGTCCTTGCCCGCGCCGATGCCGTGCAATGCAGCATCCACCACCGCGAGCTTGCGCTCACCGCTGATGAGCACGTACAGCGCACGCGTGTCCAGCAGCGTATTCAGGGTCAGTGTGATGCGCGGTTCGCCGGCGTCCGGCGCGCGCATCGGCAGCACGCGCGTGCTGGTGCGCGGGTCCAGCGCCGCTGCCAAGTGGTCGCCACCGGGGAAGAACGACGCGGTGTGGCCATCGTCGCCCACGCCCAGCACCACCGCATCGAACGGTCGCGGCAGCGCATCGATGCGCGCGGCGGCGGTGGCCACGCCTTCCTCGGGTGTGGCCGCGCCGGTGTACAGCGGCACGAAGTTGGCGGCGCCGGCTTCGCCCCGCAGCAGGGTGGACTGCACCAGGGCAGCGTTGGAGCGCGCATCGTCCACTGGCACCCAGCGCTCGTCCACCAGTGTCACCTGCACGCGCGTCCAGTCCAACGCCGCGCGTGCCAGCTGTGCAAAGAGCGGGCGCGGCGTGCTGCCTCCAGATACCGCCAGCACGGCCTGGCCGCGTTGCGCCAGGGCTTGGCGCAAGTCCGTGGCGATGCGCTCGGCCAGGGCCAGCGCCTGTGCATGACTGTCGCTGAAACGGTGCGTGGTGACTTCGGGCAACGGTGACATCGGCAACTCTCCGCAGTGGCCCACAAGTATCACGCCGTGGTGTTGCATTGGCGTGCATGACGCTCGCGCATGGTTGCGTCGAAGGTCCGGTTGCTATCATCGGGCCATGCCGACGGCGCATGCCGGTGAGTGTCGGTGTCTGGACCGCGGCTGCGCCCGAAGGGGGCCGCCGGCCGCGTCACGACGATGAAACCACGTGACCGGCAGGAGCCTTCGCTGACCGCCATGCCAAGCGCCCTCATCCACGCCCGTGTCCTGACGCCGCAAGGCTGGCGCGACGATATCGCGGTACTGCTTGAGGGCGGGGGCATCGTCGACCTGCTGCCGGTAGCGGACCCGCGCGTGGCGCAGGCGACAACGGTCGACCTGCGCGGCGCGATGCTGGTGCCGGGTTTCATCGATGTGCAGGTGAACGGGGGCGGCGGAGTGTTGTTCAACGCCGCGCCCAAGGTCAACACGCTGCGCGCCATGGTCGCCGCGCACCGCCGTTTCGGTACCACGGGTCTGTTGCCGACGCTGATCAGCGACGACCCGACAGTCATGCGCGTGGCGCTGGCTGCCGTCGAGCAGGCGATGGCCGAGGGCGTGCCCGGCGTGCTCGGCATTCACCTGGAAGGCCCGTTCCTTGCGCCCTCACGCAAGGGCGTACACGACGCGCACTGGTTCCATGATCCGGACAGCGCCGAACTTGCGTTGCTGTGTGCGCCGCACCGTGGCGTGCGCGTGCTGACGCTGGCGCCCGAACGCGTGGCGCCGGCGGTCATACACCGCCTGACCGAGGCCGGGGTCATCGTCTGTGCCGGCCACACCGCGGCGGACTACGCCACCACGCGCGCGGCGCTTGACGCCGGCGCACGCGGCTTCACCCATCTGTTCAACGCCATGACCCCGCTGGGCAGCCGCGAACCGGGCGTGGTCGGCGCTGCGCTGGAGGACGCGCAAAGCTGGTGCGGCATCATTGCCGATGGCCACCATGTGCATCCGGCGACCCTGCGCGTGGCCATCCGCGCCAAGCCACGCGGCAAGATGATGCTGGTGACCGATGCCATGCCGCCGGTGGGCGCGGACGAGCAGCGATTCGTGCTCAACGGCGAAGCCATCAGCGCGCGCGATGGCGTATGCCGGACCGGGCAAGGCGTGCTTGCCGGCTCGGTGTTGGACATGGCCACTGCGGTGCGCAACGCCGTTCAATTGCTTGGCCTGCCGGTGGACGAAGCTGCGCGCATGGCCAGCACCTATCCGGCCGATTTTCTCGGCCTGTCAGCCACACACGGGCGCATCGCTGCCGGGTTCCGGGCCGATCTGGTAGCGCTGGACGACACCTTGCGAGTGCAGCGCACGTGGGTCGCCGGGACAACCGACGCACGCTGAGTTTTGCCTGGCAATTGCCGCCCTGTCGGCGCACGACAGGTATTGCGAGGTCCTGCTGCAAGACATGATCATTCCCGCAAAAGGCTGGACCAGAGCAGCAAGCTGCTGACCATCGCCTTCAGCACCGTGATCGGCAGCAATCTCACCAGGCAACTGGGTGAGGAGCCGGATCTCAACTACCAGTTGCTGATGCTGATGGACGAATTTGTCGATTGCCCAAATGCCAGTCCGAAGTTAGAGTGGCCCGGTTCGGGTGTCCTGATGGCTGTCGCCAGAGGGATGAAACGGGAAGCCGGTGCGTGGTGTGCAAACACTGCAAGGCCGGCGCTGCCCCCGCAACGGTAAGCGAGAATCTCGCGCGGTCATTCGCCACTGTGCTGTTGTCAGCATGGGAAGGCACCGCCCGAGGCATGCAGGTTCGCCGCATGCGCCTCGTGAGCCCGGAGACCGGCCCGAACGATTCCTGGTGGCTCGCGGTGGGCGAGGCCGAACCACGTGTGTGGCGTCTGTGCCTGCCCGTTGTTCCGGTCCTCCCCAGTGCGCGTTGCCAGCTCATTCACATGTGAGCCGTGCGCGGGTGCGCGGCGAAAGGAACCATCATGCACAAGACTTTGCTGGCAGCCGCGCTGCTGGGTTGCACGTTGACCGCGCAGGCCGCTGGTGCGGCCGACCAGAGCCGGGCCGATGATCTGAGCCCGCTGGTGGTGACCGCCACCCGCACGGCGATCACCGCCGATGCCGCGCTGGCATCGGTCAGCGTGATCACGCGCGCCGATATTGAGCGGCTGCAGCCGCTCTCCGTGCCAGACCTGCTGACCGGGCTGCCCGGCGTGAGTTTCGCCAATGCCGGCGGCTACGGCCAGCAGACTTCGTTGTTCCTGCGTGGTACCAATTCGGCGCACACGCTGGTGTTGATCGATGGCGTGCGCATTGGCTCGGCCG
>JBDTIE010000300.1:0-4899 GCA_039936515.1 Rhodanobacter sp.
CAGGTACAGCTCCGCTGGCGGCAGCACCGGACGCTCGATGTCATGGGCGCGCTGGTCGTAGCGGCCCTCGGTCTGCGTCCAGAACTGGTCGGCGGCTTCGGCCGCGCCCTCGCACAGCACGAACAGCGCATCGCCGGCCAGGTAATCAAACAGTGTTGCCGTTTGCGCGAAGAACAGTGGCAGGTAGTACTCGATGCCGCCGGGCGTCACCCCTTCCTTCATATCCTGGTACAGCGGGCAGCGCCGCGTGTCGATCGGGAAGCGCTCGCGCAGGGCGCTGCGGAACGCCTTGGCGGCCTCGTCGGTCAGCGGAAACTCGTGCGCCGGGAGCAGCTCGACGTGCTCCACCTGCTGCTGCGAGCGTTGGGTTTCCGGATCGAAGCTGCGAATGGAATCAACCTCGTCATCGAGCAGCTCCACGCGGTACGGGTCGTCCGCACCCATCGGGAAGATGTCCACCAGCGCGCCGCGCACTGCGAATTCGCCTGGCTCGGTCACCTGCGGAACATGCCGGTAACCGGCGGCTTCCATGCGCCGCTGCTCGCTGGCGATGTCGAATTTCTGGCCCTTGTCCAGCACCAGGCCGGCGCCGGTGATGTGGCTGCGGGGAGCGATGCGCTGCATCAGCGTGGCGATGGGCACCACCAGGATGCCGCGCTTGATGCCAGGCAGCCGGTACAGGGTAGAGATGCGTTGCGACACCACGCCCGGTTGCGGGCTGAAGGCCTCGTAGGGCAGGGTTTCCCAGTCCGGGAAGTGCAGTACGGGCAGGTGCTCGGTGAACACCTGCAGTTCCGATTCCAGCGCTCGGGCGCGTTGCGTGTCGCGGGTGACAGCCACCACCAAGCCGCTGTGCATGCGCGCCGCTTCGGCAATCAGCAGCGCTCGCGCCGAACCATTGGGCGGCGTCCAGTAGCGACGTTGTTTGGGAGTGGTGGGCAGCGCGGGGAGCAGGATCGACGAGGGCATAGGCGACGAAGTAAGGGGCGCCGCAGACGCGGCGTCAGGGCAAGCGGACAAGTGTAACGCGCCGGTTGCCCACTGCCGTATCGGCGCGCGCGGCTTCAGCGCAGACGCAACGACACGCGTGCGGTGCCCGGCTCGTTCGGCAGCAAGTGACGTTCGAAGCCGAGCTCGCGGCACAGGTCGAGCATCGGCTGGTTTTCCAGCAGCACGTAGCCCCACAGCTCGGCCAACTGCCGTCGTCGGCAGTCATCCACCAGCCGCCGCATCAGCAACGCCCCAAGCCCGAGTCGCGTCCAGTCCTGCTCCACCAGCACTGAAAACTCCGCACTGTCGGTGGCCTCATCGACAAACACGCGACCGACGCCACGAATCTCCGCCGGGCTGACGGCATCGTCCATCAGTACCAGGGCGGTTTCGCGCTCCGGCTGGATCTGGCACAGGCGAAGCGCCATCGCGCCGGGCAGCTCACTCATGGCGTGCATGAATCGGCGGCGGATGTCTTCCGGAGAAAGGCGCCGGAAGCAGCGTTGCAGGGCGGCCACGTCACCGGGCTGGATTGACCGCAAGCGAAGCGGGCGGCCGTCAGCGGTGGTCAGGTGTTCACCTGCGGTGTCGGCCTGCGCGGGCGCGAAGCGCTCACGGCTGCGCGGGGGTAGCAAGCTGCCGCCTGGTGGCGTCGCGAAATCCATGGTGGAAGCCGTCGTGTGCATCACCATACTTTAGCGTATTGGGTGCAGTGCAACATGAATAAATCGTCACGTGGACGGCAACTCTTGCCCAGGCAATGCTGCGGTGCCGCGGGCGACCCAGTTCAGCATTCCAGCGCCGCAAAACGCAGCGGAATGGCATCGTGGCTGATTTGCAGGTGCACGTCGGCACGCTGGCAGAGGCCAAGCCGGCTGCTACCAGATCAGGTCGTCAGGTACGTTGAACCGGGCGTAGTACGCATCGTCAGCATCAACGGCTGCCGGTGCCGCCTGGGCGTGATCGACCGCGATCAAAGTCCGGTCGCGCACCATCACCTTGTCTGCGGCAACCCGCGACAGCAGGACATGCCGTTGCCCATGCCGCGCGATCACCAGCGTGCCTTGCGCCAGTTGCGCACGTTGCGTGGCGCTGACCAGCACTTCCTTGATCGCATTGCCATCGGTAAAGCGGTACGCAAGTTCGCCTTCGCCCGGCAGTTGGTGGCTGTCGACAATCTGCCGGGCTTGCGCGAGCGCCTCGTCGGCGCGGGCCCGGGCGTTGCGTTCGGCCTCCAGCGCGCGGTCATGCTCGGCGCGTTCGGCCGCGAGCTGCCGTGCATCAACCTGCGCGGAGGACTGCGGCACTGCAGCGTGCCCCTTCCTGGCCTTGCCCTGACCCTTGCGCTGCTGCGCCTGCTCGCGTGCAACCTGCGCCGCCTTGGCCTTGTTGACCAGGCCGGCCTTGAGCAATTGATCTTGCAGAAGATTACGCATGGTCAGGGCGGGCGATGCAGTGGCACGGACAGACATTGTAGCGTTGGACAGTGGTCCGCTCCCGACCCACAGCAACCAGTGCATGGGCGGGCCCGGCAGCACCCGCCACGCGCCACGCAAAGCGTCGAAGCTGATCCTTGAAGCGCTCAGGCAGCAAGCTTGTTGGCGGTCTCGGCGATCTTCCTGCCTTGATAACGTGCGCCGACAAGCTCGTTTTCGCTGGGCTGACGTGACCCGTCTCCACCGGCAATCGTCGACGCACCGTAGGGCGAACCACCGGTGATTTCGTCGAGCGTCATCTGCCCCGCATGGCCGTAGTCGAGCCCGACGATCACCATGCCGAAATGCAGCAGGTTGGTGATGATCGAGAACAGCGTGGTCTCCTGGCCACCGTGCTGCGTGGCCGAGGAGGTGAACGCACCGCCAACCTTGCCGTGAAACGCGCCGCGTGCCCAGAGGCCGCCGGCCTGGTCGAGAAAGCTTGCCATCTGCGACGACATGCGGCCAAAGCGCGTGCCGGTACCCACGACGATGGCGTCGTAGTCGGTCAGATCCTCGATCCTGGCAATGGGCGCAGGCTGGTCAAGATCGAAGTGGGCCGCTTTGGCCACGGCCTCCGGCGCGGTCTCCGGCACGCGCTTGATGTCGACCGTTGCCCCTGCCTCGCGTGCACCCTCCGCGATCGCGTTGGCCAGCGTCTCGACATGGCCGTAGGCCGAGTAGTACAGAACCAATACTTTTGCCACGAAATTCTCCGTTGAATCATCGATGGGTGAGGAAGCACTTGCAGGGGCGGCCCCTGTGCCGAATGCGGCCTGTAGTGACGATCAGGCCGCGCTGTGTTCACTCCGCGTGGAGCCGTATCGTCTGGCGGCCGTCATCGGGCAGGGGAATGAACTCCGGATCGCCCTCGACCATGGCGTAGCGTTGCTCACGCCAGGCCTGCCGGGCTTCCTCGAGCAATGCTTCGGAGCTGGCCACGTAGTTCCACCACAGATAGCGCGGTGCATCCAGCGGCGCGCCACCAAGCAACACCACATGGCTGTCAACGCTTGCGCCCAGCGTGACCGTCGCACCCGGTTCAAACACCATCAGTTCGCCAAGCTGCAACGGTTCGCCCTGGACGTGCATGTCACCCTCCACCAGGTACGCCGCGCGTTGCACCTGGTCGTCCGGCACGCGCAGGGTTTTGCCCTGCGGCACGTGCGCGTCGACGTAGAACAATTTGCTCAGCGTCGATACTGGCGAGCGAGCGCCGTAGGCGCTGCCTGCGACCACCCGCACGCTGGCGCCGTCGATGCTCAACTGCGGCAGCGCGGACGCATCGGTGTGCTCGAACGATGGCGCGCCACGTTCGTGTTCCAGCGGCAGCGCAACCCACAATTGCAGGCCGTGCATGGCTTGTGGGCGGCCGCGGTCTTCGGCGGCCGTGCGCTCGGAATGCACGATGCCGCGTCCGGCAGTCATCCAGTTGACCGCGCCCGGTTCGATGACCTGCGTGTTGCCGAGCGCGTCCTTGTGCTCGATGCGGCCTTCCCACAGATACGTCACGGTGGCCAGCCCGATGTGCGGGTGCGGTCGCACGTCCAGCGGTTTCGTCGCCGCCAAGTGCATGGGGCCGAAGTGATCCATGAAGATGAACGGACCGATCGCGTGCCCGCCCGGTGAGGGCAGCACGCGACGGATCATGAAGCCATCGCCCAGGTCGTGGCTGTGCGCCTTCAAGCGTTCGCGGACAAAGGTAGTCATGAGTGTTTCTCCTCAGGTCATCAACACGTGTTTGCGCGGCACACCGCCCTTGGCGACCGCCTCATAGGCCTCGACCGCCTGATCGAACGACCACGTCTTGACCGCCGGCGGTTGCAGGACACCCAGCTCGAAGCCCGTGCGCAGCTGACCCAGCATGACCACGATGTCCGCGCCGCTCAGACCCATGCTGTCAACGCCGACCAGCTTCTTGACCCCATGGTAGAAGTCGACCAGGTTGAAGCTGACCACCTGCGGATTGCTGGCAATGACCACCTGCCGACCGCCGCGGCGGAGCGCTTGCAGACACGGCGCGAACAGCGCGCCACCGACAACGTCCAGCGCCAGATGCGCGCCCTCGCCATCGGTCAGCGCCTTGACCTCGCCGGCGAGGTCTTGCCGGGTGGTGTCGATGACGGCATCGGCAGCAGACGGGTTGTCCGTCGAGCGCGACGCACCCATGACCCGGGCCTTTTTCCAGTGCGCAATCTGCGTTGCGGCGCGACCCACCTCGCCGGAAACACCGGTGACAATAACGGTCTCGCCGGCCTGAATTTTCCCGGCGGTGACCAGTGCGGACCAGGCGGTGAGATAGGGCACGCCGATTGCCGCCGCCTGCGCCATGCTCAGCTGTGGCGGCTTGCGGCTGACCCAGCCCGAAGGCATCACGAAATACTCCGCATGCGCGCCGTCACGCGCAACCCCGAAGCCCGGACCGCTGCCCCAC
>JBDTIE010000301.1:0-5041 GCA_039936515.1 Rhodanobacter sp.
ATGCGCCGACGATCAAGCTCGGCGGCAATGAGCTTGAGCATGCCGGTGAACTGCGAAAACAGCAGCACCTTGCGGCCTTCGTCGAGCAACGCCGGCAGCATGTCCATCAGCAGTTCGAACTTGGCCGATTCGTGCACGTCGCGCGCCACTTCCAGCTTGACCAGACGCGGGTCGCAGCACACCTGGCGCAGCTTGAGCAGCGCATCGAGCACGACGATGCCTGAATGCGCGATGCCGCGCTGGGCAATGACCTCGCGCAGTTCCTCGGCCAGCGTCAGGCGCAAGCCTTCGTACAAATCGCGCTGCCGACCTTCGAGCACCACGCGGCGGGTGATCTCGGTCTTGGGCGGCAACTCGGTCGCCACCTGGGCCTTGGTGCGGCGCAGGATGAAAGGTGCCAGGCGCTGGTTCAGTCGCTGCTGCACCTCCTCATCGTGCTGCTTCTCGATCGGCACGCGGTAGTGGCGACGGAACAAACCTTCGTCGCCCAGCAACCCGGGCACGGTCAGGTCAATCTGCGCCCACAGTTCACCCAGGTGGTTCTCCAGTGGCGTGCCGGTCAGGCAGACGTAGCGCGGCGTGCGCAAGGTGAGCAACGCACGCCGCGCCAGCGTGCGCGGGTTTTTCACCTGTTGGGCCTCGTCCAGCACCACCAGTGCGAACACCTGCCGGCGCAGCGGCACGACATCGCGCGGCAACAACGCGTAACTGGTCAGCACGATGTCCGCCGCGGCCAGTTCGCCGAAGACCTCGGCACGCTGCGGGCCATGCAGCGTGAGCACGCGCAGCGACGGTGCAAAGCGCGCCACCTCGGACTGCCAGTTGGGAATCAGGCTGGTTGGCACCACCACCAGCGCCGGCTGTTGCAACGCTCCGGATTGCTTGAGCGCAAGCAGATGGGTGATGAGCTGCAAAGTCTTGCCCAGCCCCATGTCATCGGCGAGCACGCCGCCGACGCCAGCGGCCGCCAGCGCGTTCAACCAGCGCAGACCTTCGCGCTGGTAGGGGCGCAGGCTGACGGTGATGCCCTCGGGCACGGTGTCGCTGGCGTGCTCGGCCGCCTCGCGCAAGCGCGCGGTGAAGCCGCGCAGGCGCTCGGGCGCCTCCAACGTGCTGCCACTGGGCATGGCCGCGGACAACTCCTCCAGCCGCCCAGCCTGCACGCGTGGCAGATGCAGCTTTTCGCGCGGCGTCTCCAGGTATTCGGCCAGCGGCGCCAGCAGCCCGCGCAACTCCTGCAGCCGCACCGGAACGCGGCGGCGCGCGTCAACCGGCGCGTACCAGACCGCGTCGGCCGGCTCGTTCGGCGCCGGACTGAGGTTGAACTGGTGTTCGGCCAGCGCCTGCGCCACCGCCGGCAGCAGGTTGTGGCGCTCGCCGTCGACCTGGATGCCGATCTCCAGGTCGAAGGCATGGTCATCGCGGTCGTCCACGGCCTTGCCGTACCACTGCACCGGGCCGTCCAGCACCTCGAACGGAAAGCTTGGCGCGTACTCGACGGTGAAGTTCTCCTGCTCCAGCACACTGCGCAACGACAGCCAGCGCGAGGGCGTGTTGACCTCCAGTGCGCCGGCATAGCCGGTGCCCGGGAACAACCAGGCATCATCGGGCAAGCTCTCGCCCACTTCCCAGGGCAGACCCTCGGTGTCGACGCAGGCGGTAAGTCCGGCACGTTCGAGCTGCTCCATCGCCGCCAGTTCGTCCGCGCGGCGCCGCACGATCTCCATTAGCTGACCATCGCGCACGCGGCGCACCAGCGGTTCGCCGCCGCGGCCGGGCAGCCGCTCTCCGGCGTAATCGAAGGTGAGCCGGGCGTAGCCCAGCGGCGGCGTACCGGCAGCGAGCCGCGCGTGCCGGGTCAGCGCATGCAAGGTCAACACCGGCTGCGGGGCGAGCGCAGAGCGACGCACATCGGCAAACACCTGCGGCGGCGGCACCCGCAGCGCCAGGCGACTGTCCGGCAGTCGGTTGCTCAGGCGCTTGCCGTATTCGTGGCGCAGCGGCGGCAGCTCCAGCCAGCACGATTCTTCCAGCGCGCCGTCCAGCACCCCGACCGTGGCGCGTTCCGCATCCAGGTACCACAGCGCGTCCACCCACAGCAGGCGCTGGTTGATCGGCAGGATCGGCAGCAGGCGCTGGCTGCCATCAGGTTCCATGCGCCAATGCCAGTTGAGCGGCCGCGCCTTGCCGCGCGACAGTCGCAGGCCGCCCAGTCCACCGAGAAAACACGGCGCGGTGTCGAGCACTTCGGCCAGCAGCGTGTCGCCAACGTGGCCTTTGAGCCGCGCGTAGCTGCGCCCCTTGCGCAGGCTCTGCGGCAATCCGAGCATGGTCGCGGCCAGGCGCTGCTCTTGCGCTTGCAACGGTGATTTCAACAGGTGCCGGCTGTCCAGAGGCACCGGCCGCGCGAAACGACCACGCCCGGCTACGGTAAGCCACACCGGGGCGACGTCCACATGCGCAAACGCGCCACCTTCGGCAGCCACCACATCGACAAAGAAGCCGAGTACGCCCGCCTGCGTCGGCAACGGCTGCGGCGCGGCCAGCAACTGGCGCCACGCCAGCGACATGGACTCATCCGTCGCCACCGCCGGCACCTCCTGCGCCCCACTGTCCGCTGGCTGTTGCGTCACCATGCGATCCGCGGCAATCAAATGTCTGAGCTTAGCAGGGGCTTGGCGTTGCCCGTGCGGCCGCGTGCGCAGCAGGCCGTCTCAGGCGGTGCCGAACAAGCCGTGCGGGTATTCAGGCTTGCGCTCGCGGGCCATGAGGGTACGCAAGGCTTCCGCCGGTTCTGCCTTGCCGTGCAATACCGAATGCACCGCCGCGCTGATGGGCAAATCGAGATCGTGCTTGCGCGCCAGGCGCATCACTTCGTCGGTGGTGACCACGCTTTCCACCACCTGGCCGATTTCGCGCAGCGCGTCATCGATGGCCACGCCGCGACCCAGGGCCAGGCCAAGCCGGCGGTTGCGCGACAAGTCGCCAGTGCAAGTGAGCACCAGGTCGCCCAGCCCCGACAGGCCAATCAGCGTTTCCGGCCGGGCCCCGAGCGCCAGGCCCAGCCGCAGCATTTCGTTCATGCCGCGGGTGATGAGGCCGGCGCGCGCGTTCAAACCCAACTCCATGCCGTCGGCGATACCGGTGGCCACCGCCAGCACGTTCTTCATCGCCCCGCCCAGTTCGGCACCGAGCATGTCCGGACCGGAATAGGCGCGCAGGTTGGACGCGTGCAGCAGGCCGGCCAGCTGTTGCGCAAAAGCGCTGTTGTCCGAATGCACGGTGACCGCGCTGGGCAGGCCGGTGGCCACCTCCCGGGCAAACGAAGGACCGGTGATGACCGCGGCTGGACGGCCCGGCCATTGCGCCGCGACCAGTTCGTGCAGGAAGCGGCCCGTGCCGGGCTCGAAACCCTTGGTCGCCCACGCCACTGCGGTGTCGGCGCCCAACAACGGCGCCAACTCGGCCAGCATCGACGCAAACGCGTCGCTGGGAACGACGATGAGCACGATGTCCGCGCCACGCACCGCCGTCGCCAGATCCGGCTCGCACAGCAACTGCGGTGGCAGCTCGATGTCCGGCAGGTAGCGCGCATTGCGACCAGTGGCGGCAATGGCCGCCAGCGTGCGTGCATCACGCCCCCACAAGCGCGTAGGCGTGCCGTTGCGCGCCAGCACCGCGGCCAGCGCCGTGCCCCAGGAACCGGAACCGAGGACGGCTACGGTCGGATGTTCGACCATGCCGTCGCTCAACTGTTGAGCGTGGCGGGCGCCGCGTCGCCGCTGGACTGGCGCCGGCGTTGCTCCGCATACAGCGCATCAAAGTTGATCGGCTGCAGCAGGAACGGCGGAAAGCCGCCCTCCAGCACCAGGCTCGACACCATCTGTCGGGCGTACGGAAACAGCAGGTTGGGGCAATAGCTGCCGATGATGCCTTCGCGCTCGGTCTCTTCGAAGCCGGCGATACCAAACAATCCGGCCTGCTGCACTTCGGCCAGGTAGGCCGTGCGCGTGCCGATGGTGCAGGTCAGGGTGAGGCTGAGCACCACTTCGTACAGGTCATTGCCCAGGTCGGTGGCCTTCTGCGCCAGGTTGAGCTGCACCTGTGGCTGCTCGTTCTCGCCCGATTCCTGGAAAACCTGCGGGGCGTTGGGCGCTTCGAAGGAAACGTCCTTGACATAGATTTTTTGCAGCACCAGTTGCGGCGATTGGGTCTGGCCGTTGGCCTGCTCAGCGGGGGTGGTTTGTGCCATCGGGAATCTCTCTTGGAGCGTGGTCAAAAGAGGCCGATTGTTCCATAGTTCCCGCCCCCGCGCACGCCGCGAACGGTTTCAATTGCGCGCGCGACCGGTTTGCTGCGACAATGCGCGGCTCGCCTTATCGACCGGCAACCCCGGCAGTCCGCCGCGCGATGCGGACCTCACGATGTGGCGGCAAGCGCCAGCCCTCCAGCATCGCGTGGCACCTGGCCCCCTGGGCCGCGGCAGCCGCTGGGCCGTAGTCGTCCTGGCCAACGGACGACACATCGGTTTGACCAGGCCAAGCCTGCCAAGCCACTCAACGGAGTTCCTCATGGCCCGTGTATGTCAAGTCACCGGCAAGGGCGTGCAGAGCGGCAACAACGTCTCGCATGCCAACAACCGTACCCGCCGTCGCTGGTTGCCCAACCTGCACGAGCGCCGATTCTGGGTGGCCGGCGAGAACCGCTGGATCAAACTGCGCGTTTCCAACCACGCCCTGCGTACCATCGACAAGAAAGGCATTGAAGCCGTGATTGCCGAAATGCGCGCCCGCGGCGACAAGGTCTAAGGGAGAGCATCATGGCCAGCAAATCACAAGACAAGATCCGCCTGATCTCCTCGGCCGGTACCGGCCACTTCTACACCACGAAGAAGAACAAGAAGAACACGCCGGAAAAGTTCGAGTTCAAGAAATATGATCCGGTGGTACGCAAGCACGTGATCTACAAGGAAGGCAAGATCAAGTGAGCAATACCGCGCTAGGAACGGCCGCTGATGTGTAAAGCTCCACCAAACAGCGGC
>JBDTIE010000302.1:0-5358 GCA_039936515.1 Rhodanobacter sp.
TGCGGTGGCGCCTGCCTCGGCACGCCGCGGAAGGATTCGGCGCGTTCGGCAAACTGGCTTGGTAGCTGCCGCGGCTGTGGCGATTCCTGCGGCGCACTGCGGCGCATGGTTGCCTGGCGTTCGCGCCAGTCGACACGTGCGTCATTGCGCGCCGGTGCGTCCTCGTCCGCGGCACGCCGGAAACGCGGTACCTGCGGCAGGGCACGCGCGCTGTCGCCGACGGACGCCGCTTCCACCGCGCGATCAGTGGCATTGCCGGAGATGACGCTCAGTCCCGGCCGCTGCGCGCTGTCGCCGCGTGTCCGCTGCAGCTGCACCTCGCGCGCGGACATGGCGTCCCGCACTTGCCCATCACCGTCCACCGCGACGGGCGTGTTGCGCTGCGGCCGGGCAAAGCGCGCAGAGCGCAACTCGCCCTCGCGCAGCTCGGCGCGACGAATGGGTGCGACCGATGGCAATGTCCTTGTCTCGTCGCTGGCGGCCACCGGAGCGGGTAACCGCGGCGAAACACGATCATTGGCCGGCATGGGACGTATCGCCGCCGCCTCCCGGTTGCGCACCAGCTCGGCGTTGGCCTGGCGCTGCTGCACGTCGACGCGATCGAAGCGGGCGCGGCGCAGCTCGGCCGGATTGTCGGCACCGCCCAGCACGCGAACGTGGGACGCGGTGGTCGACAATGGCCGTTGTGCGCCTGCCCCGCTGACCGGGAGCGCGCGGTCAACCGCTGCAACCGGCGGCGCGCGACGCGCGACCACTTCGCGGTCGAAGCCACCGGTGGGCAACGCGCGTGAATGCGCGCTGCGCGGCAAGGCGCTGAGACCGGCGGCAGGCCGCGCGGCGATTCCGCGCGGCAGCACCGTCGCGTTGGCCAGCGCATGCGGATCGAGTCGCCGCGCATCGCCGCGCACCCTGCGGCCGCTGGCAAAGGTCTGCCCGGATACCGCCGTCAGCGCGTGCGGCACGTTGCGGTTGGCATAGACCTCGCCGCGTACGGGCAGGTCCTGGCGGTAGCGGTTGTAGCGGTTTTCAATATCGCGGTCATGCCGACCACGATCACCGCCGCGACGCACGTAGATATTGGTGATGTTGACCCGCGTGTAGTAGCCGCGGCTGGCCCGATACCACGGGTTGTAGATTTCGCCCGGACCCAGCGGGAACCACCCGACCGGGCCACTACCGATGCCTGCGGACCAGCCGCCACCGCCGACGAAGGCTACCAGCGCCGGTGCGTATACCGGCCGGATGTCGCGCGGCCCGGGGATCCAGCCCCAGCGCCCACGCACGTGCGCCCAGCGACCGTAGTGGTACGGCGCGAAGCCCCACGCCGCATCGTCCACCCAGCTCCAGCCCCACGGCGCGATGTATGCCCAGTGGCCGCTGCTGTACGGGGCCCAGCCCGCCGACACCCGCGTCGGATACCAGACCGCGCCGTAGCTGGCGTCACTCTGCCAGTCACCGTACTGGTCAAGATCCTGATAGCCGACGACCTGGTCGGACACATAACGGCGACTTTCCGAGCTGGCATAGCGCTGGTCGCGACTGTCGGCCCACGCGTCGAACGCATCGTCTGCATCAAGCTCGCGGATGTTCACCTGGGCCAGAGCGGAATCGGCAAAGACATAGCTGCGCCCGGCGGTAACGCTGCGCTGCGCGCTGTTTTCGCCGTAAACGGTGGCGCTGCCGTCGCGCACACCGATGCGCGTGTCACGCGCGCCGTCGCCTACGTCCACGCGGAAGCTGCCGGGACGATCAACCACCAGCGCCACGGTCGGGGTGTCGATCTCGATGCTCTGCCCGGCGGCAAGGTCGCGCACGCTCAGGCTGAGCGTGCCCCGGGTCAGCTCGATTTGCGTGATCTGGTCGTCCAGGTCGAGCAGGCCGAAATCCGCCCCGCCATCGATACGCAGGCTGCTGCCGCCAAGCTCCAGCTCAGCTCGCGCCCCCGTGCTGGTGGACAGCCGGTCGCCCGTGGTCAGCGGCCGGTTGACACTGGCATCGCTCCACTCACGCGCACCGGCAGGCAGGAAACCTACATCGCCAGCCAGGTAGGACAAGCGCGCCACGCGGCTGGGCGGATCGGACGCATCCGCCGAAGACTGCGCCAGCGCGCCGCCGGCGACCACGCCAAGCAGCAGGACGGCGGACAGCCAGCGCAGGCGACGCGCGGCAAGGCGAAGCTTGGGCAAACGCATGGCTTTGTCTCCACACCCTTGAAGTCCGGCCGCGACGATCACGAACCGTTGACGACATGATTATGCTCAGTAATCGGTGCACAACCGCGCGGCAACAAGCGCAAGGTGCACGCCCGTTCAGCGCGCCGCCATATCGCGTTCATCCGCCAGCAGGCCGCGCACACATCTCGCAGCAGCCCGGCCACGCTTTCCCCGCGCGCGCGGTTGCGGTTACCATCGCCAACCACGCGGGTGTAGCTCAATGGTAGAGCTGTAGCTTCCCAAGCTACTGACGAGGGTTCGATTCCCTTCACCCGCTCCACCTTCGGTCTGCCGCGACCATGCGCGATCCGCTTGATGCCTGATCCAACCTTCGTGCGGGCAGCGGACACCGGCCTGATCGTGCTCGGCTGGCGCGAATGGCTGATGCTGCCGCAACTGGACATCGGCCCGTTGCGCGCCAAGCTCGATACCGGCGCGCGCAGCAGTTCGCTGCACGTCGATACGCTGGACGAGTTTCATCGCGACGGTGCGCACTGGTTGCGTTTCACGCTGCGTGTGGGCCGTCGCCAGCCGCGCGAGATCCAGTGCGAAGCGCCGTCCATGGATCGGCGTGCGGTCACCGACACCGGTGGCCGACGCACCGAACGCTGGTTCATCCGCACGCAGGTGGTATTGGCCGGCATCACCTTCGACATGGACGTGAACCTGACCGACCGCAGGCATATGCTGTTTCCGTTGCTGCTCGGGCGCAGCGCGCTCAGCGGCCGCTTCGCCATCGACCCGTCCCGATCCCACACCCAGCCGCGAGCGCCAGCGTTGACGCCCGGCGCATGACGAGCCACGCATGAAGATCGCCATCCTCTCGCGCAACGCGCGCCTGTACTCGACCCGGCGTCTGGTGGAGGCGGCACGCAAGCGATCGCACGTGGTACGCGTGCTCGATCCACTGCGCTGTTACGCGCGGGTGGCGCCCGGGGCGCTGGCGATCCGTTACAAGGGCAAGTCACTGCACGGCATCGACTGCGTGATCCCGCGCATTGGCACCAGCAGCACGTTCTACGGCACTGCGGTTTTGCGGCAGATGGAAATGATGGGAGTGTATACGCCCAATCCCTCGGACGCCGTGCTGCGCGCGCGCGACAAGCTGCGTTGCCTGCAACTGCTGGCGGCCGAAGGCATCGACATGCCGGTGACGGTGTTCGGCGACAACCCGGACGAGACCGCCGACGTGCTGGCACTCATCGGCGCGCCGCCGCACGTGATCAAGCTCAACGAAGGCAGCCAGGGCACCGGCGTGGTGCTGGCGGAAAAGCGCAGCGCCTCGCAGAGCGTGATCGAGGCCTTTCGCGGCTTGTATGCCAACTTCCTGGTGCAGGAGTTCATCCCCGAGGCCAACGGCAGCGACCTGCGCTGCTTCGTCGTCGGCAACGAAGTAGTCGCCGCCATGCAGCGCCACGCCAGCCCCGGCGAGTTTCGCGCCAACCTGCACCGCGGTGGCAGCGCGACCGCCGCCACGCTCAGCGAGGACGAAACGCGCATCGCCGTCAAGGCCGCCGGCGCGCTGGGTCTGGCCGTGGCCGGTGTCGACCTGTTGCGCTCCAGCCGCGGTCCGTTGTTGCTGGAAGTCAATGCCTCACCCGGCCTGGAAGGCATAGAAACCGCCACCGGCGTGGACGTGGCGCAGGCCATCATCCAATTGCTGGAAACCCGCGCACCAAGGGAGCCGATTGCGCGATCGCACGCACGCCGACCGATGATTGCCGGCCGATGACCGACTGCAGTGACCGCAACCCGCGCAGCGGCACAACGTGCACCCAGCCGTGGCGGTTCCGCAGGCGTTTGGATTTTCTACTGTCCCCAGCGGCTCGGCGCTGAGCCAACGCGCCGCTTCACATCAGGCTTGTTAAGCTTGGCACTCCAGCCCAGTGGCTGCAGGAGTGGCACATGCGCGTTCTGGTGATCGAAGACAACACCGACATCGCGACCAATATCGGCGACTACCTGGAAGACCGCGGCAACGTGGTGGACTTTGCCGGGGATGGCGTGACCGGCCTGCACCTGGCCGTGGTGCACGATTTCGACGTGATCGTGCTCGATCTCACGTTGCCCGGCATGGATGGGTTGGAGGTCGCGCGCAAGCTGCGCCACGAGGCGCACAAGCAGACGCCGATCCTGATGCTTACCGCGCGCGACGCGCTGGAGCAGAAGCTGACCGGCTTCGAGTCCGGCGCCGACGACTACATGACCAAGCCGTTCGCGCTGCAGGAGCTGGCCGCGCGACTGGAGGTGCTTGCCCGCCGCGGCAAGGGTCCGCAGAGTCGGGTGCTGAAAGTCGCCGACCTCACCTTCAACCTCGATACGCTGACGGTCAACCGCGAAGGCAAGTCGATCCAGTTGAACCCGATCGGCCTGAAACTGCTGCAGGCGCTGATGGAAGCGAGCCCCTCGGTGGTCACCCGTCAGGATCTGGAGCAACGCGTGTGGGGTGAGGAGCTCCCCGACAGCGACAGCCTGCGCGTGCATATCCACGGCCTGCGCGCGGCCATCGACAAGCCTTTTGCCACGCCGCTGATCCACACCCGGCACGGCATCGGCTACCGCATGGTCGAGCCCGATGCGCTGCAAGCCTGACGCGCTTCGAAGTTGATGCAATCCCGGCGCAAGCTGCGGTTCCGCCTGATCGTCTCCTTCACGCTGTTTGGCTTCGGCCTCAGCGCGTTGTTTGCCGTGGCCGCGTTGAACATCCGTGCCAAGGTCGAGGACCAGTTGGTCAACGCCAGCCTGCTCGACGACGCGCGATATGCCAACCGCTACGCGCAGGAGCACCCCGACGCTCCCGGCCCCGGTTCGCAGTTGATCACCGGCATGACCAAGAGCGACCGCACCTTGTACAAGGCGCCATTGGCCTGGCAAAACCTGGCCAACGCCAATGGCGTGCATGACATCGTCGAACAAGGCGAAGATGGCAAGCGGCGACACTACAAACTGGCGGTATACCGCGAGAACCACATCATCAGTTTTGTCCGCTACGACGTCACACGCGAAGAATTGGGCAAGCAGCAACTGTTGATCAGCGTCATCGGCGCGGTGTTCCTGTTCGGCCTGCTGTCGCTGGCGATCGGCCTGTGGCTGTCGCGCAAGGTGCTCAAGCCAGTGACCGACCTGGCCAACCGCCTGCGCGATT
>JBDTIE010000303.1:0-2944 GCA_039936515.1 Rhodanobacter sp.
CCTGCCGCAACATCTGGCCGAAGCCGACATCGTCATCTCCTCCACCGCCGCGCGCACACCAATCGTGTCGCGCACGATGGTCGAGCAGGCCATGACCACGCGCCGGCGCAAGCCGATGTTCATGGTCGACCTGGCCGTCCCCCGCGACATCGAAGTCAGCGTCGCGCAGATGGAGGATGTCTACCTTTACGGCATCGACGACCTGCGCCAGGTCATCGACGACAACCGCCGCTCGCGCCATGCCGCCGCGCACGAGGCGGAGGCCATCATCGACCTGCAGGTGGACCGCTACATGGCCTGGCGCCAGGCACTTACGCTGAAGAACCCGATGCTGGACATGCGCCAGCACGCCGAGGCATGCCGCGATGAGGTGCTGGAGAAGGCCCGTGCGATGCTGGCGCATGGCCGGGGCGGCAATGACGCCCTGGATTTCCTGGCGCATACGCTCACCAACAAGTTGCTGCACCACCCGAGCACGCGCCTGCGCGAGGCTGCATTGAACGGCGACACCGACCTGCTGCGTGCCGCCGAACGGCTGTACGCACTCGACGACCCCAAGAACCCCTTGTAGTACTGCACCGCCAATGTGCGCCGGGCTTTGTGGCTGAAGCTGGCGTGCACACGGCGCGTGCGCATTCGCAGACAAACCCATGACCCCATCGATCCGCCGCAAGCTGGAAGCACTCGCCGAGCGCCACGAGGAAATCGGGCGGCTGCTGGCGCAGCCGGACGTGCATGCGGACAACGCCCGCTTCCGCGCACTGTCGCAGGAATACGCGCAACTGGACGCGGTCACCGCCTCGCTGCACGCGCACGACGCGGCTGAGCGCGAACTGGCCGACGCGCGCGCGATGCTCGACGATCCGGAGCTGCACGCGATGGCCGCCGACGACGTCGAGCGCCTGCAGCAACGCCTGGCCGAGCTGGACGCCGCGCTGCAGATATTGCTGTTGCCGAAGGACCCGCGCGACGACGCCAGCCTGTACCTGGAAGTGCGCGCCGGCACCGGTGGTGACGAGGCGGCGATTTTCGCCGGCGACCTGTTTCGCATGTACACGCGCTACGCCGAGACACGGCGTTGGCAGGTCGAGGTGATGAACGCCCACGCCGGCGAGCACGGCGGCTTCAAGGAGGTGGTGGCGCGCATTGATGGCGTCGGCGCCTATTCACAGTTCAAATTCGAGTCCGGCACGCACCGCGTGCAGCGCGTACCGGAAACCGAATCGCAAGGGCGCATCCACACCTCCGCCGCCACCGTGGCGATCATGCCGGTGCCCGACGCCATCGATGACGTCGAGCTGAACCCGGCCGACCTCAAGGTCGACACCTTCCGTGCTTCCGGTGCCGGCGGCCAGCATGTGAACAAGACCGATTCGGCCATCCGCATCACGCATCTGCCCACTGGCACCGTGGTGGAGTGCCAGGACGAGCGAAGCCAGCACAAGAACCGCGCCCGCGCCATGAGCCTGCTGAAGGCGCGCCTGCTCGACGCCGAACGCAGCAAGCAGGAGGCCGAGCGCTCCGAGGCGCGGCGCCTGCAAGTGGGATCCGGCGACCGCAGCCAGCGCATCCGTACCTACAACTTTCCGCAGGGCCGGCTTACCGACCACCGCATCAACCTCACGCTGTACCGCCTGGGCGAGATCCTGCAGGGCGACATGGCCGAACTGATCGACACCCTCAACCGCGAATACCAGGCCGACCAACTGCAGGCGCTGGGCAGCGCCTGAGGGCGAACCGTTGTCGCGCACGTTGCAGGCCGATGGTTCGCCTTGCCCGTGGCAACGGACGGATCGCGCGGCGTGGTCGTGAGCTGCGCGCGCACTCTTCAGCCGATGCGGAAGCCGTGCAACTGATGCTCGGGGCAATCCTGGCGGCGGACGCTGTCGACGCGCGCCGCCGGCGGGCCGTGATCCAGGCAGCGTTCGAGCGCGTGCAAAGCCTCCACGCTGCCGGCGGCAAGTACCTCGACACTGCCGTCCGCACAATTGGTCGCGTAACCGGCAAGACCCAGTGTCAGCGCCTGTTCCCGCGTGCTGGCGCGAAAGAACACGCCCTGCACCCGACCACGGACCGTGAAGCGCGCGCTTGCCATCACTTGATATCCATCTCCGCAGCCAACCGGGCAGCGGTGAGCGGACCGACGATATGCGCGGCGACGCGACCGCGCGGATCGATCAGGTAAGTGGTGGGCAGGCCACGTGGCGGGTCGAAATCGGCCAGGGGTTTGTCCAGAGTGACCTGGGCGATCGGGTAGCTCACCGGACGCTTGCGCAGGAAGGCCTGGATGTCGGCGACTTCGCTGTCCTCATACGCCAGACCGATGGCACGCACTTGTTTGTGGGCAGCGACGAAGCGCGAGATGTCAGGCATCTCCTTGATGCATGGCACGCACCAGGTCGCCCAGAAATTGACGATGACCCAGTGCCCGCGTTGCGCAGCCAGGTCGAAGTTCTTGCCATCGAGCGTGCTCACTTTCAGGCGCGGCTGCTGCGGCATGGCTGCCGATGCCGACGGGGTGGCCACGGCGGCCAGCACCAGGGCCAAGCCGACACAAACGCGGTGCAGTGCAGTCACAGAGGGACCTCCGTCGGTTCGGCTGGCGGCGCGGCAACCGGATATACATGTTCAAGCCGCGCGCCGAGTTTCGATTCCAGCGCCACCGCCAATTCGCCCAGCAAGACCAGCAACGCCGGCGGCAAGTCCACGCCAAGCGCGGCTGCCTCTTCCTGTGGATGTAGCGGCAGGCGGTAATCGGTGTGCTTGTACACGCGCAGCAGATCAGTGCTGTCCAGGCTGCGCGTCAGCAACCAGCCGCCGGACTCCCCGCGCTGGATCATGTCGGCGCTTTGCAGGTCGCCAAAATAATTGGCGATCGACGCCGTGCGCAGGTACGGCGCGCACGCGCGCACGCTCGCCGGGTCCACGCTTTCGCCCGCGCGCT
>JBDTIE010000304.1:0-4489 GCA_039936515.1 Rhodanobacter sp.
GGTGGCGTGGCCAGGACGTTGGCCGTGAGCAGCAGCGTCGCCATCGTGGCGAGTGCGCAGGGTGCCTTGTGCATGTCCATTCCCTCGTGGCGGCGGCAGTGGCTGCCGATGCGCAAGCTTATAATCAATGCATGACGCATTTCCCTCCATGGCGCACGACGGCGCTGCGCTGGCTGGCTGGCGTGCTGCTGGTGCTAGGCAGCCAAGCCGGTGCCGCGTGGGCCGCAGATGCACGGCCTATCCCCGACACCCTGCAGCAGCGCATCGCCGCCTGTACCACCTGCCATGGCGTACATGGCGAAGGCCGCGCGGGAAGCAAGTTCTTCCCGCGCCTGGCCGGCAAGCCGGCGGGCTATCTCGCGCGACAGATGCAGGACTTCCAGCTCGGGCTGCGCAAGTACGCGCCGATGGAATACATGACGCGGCATCTCACGCCGGAGTACATGCGCGAAATTGCCGAATATTTCTCCGCGCAGGAGGTTGCCTACGTAACGTCTCCCGCGCCCGCGGTGAGCGAGGCGGTATTGCGCCGCGGCCAGATTCTGACCACGCAAGGTGACGCGCAGTTGCGCGTGCCGGCCTGTTCGGCGTGCCATGGCACGGACCTGGTTGGCGTGGAACCATCGACACCGGCGCTGGTGGGCCTGCCCTACGACTACATCAGCTCGCAGCTCGGCTCATGGCGCACGCATACCCGCGCCACGGTGCAACCGGACTGCATGGCGCTGGTCGCCAGTCGTCTGCGTGATTCCGATATCACCGCCGTGGCGGCATGGCTGGCGAGTCGGCAGATGCCGGCGCAGACCCGGCCGCAGCCGGCCGGCTCGGTGCGTCCGCCGCTGCCGTGCGGCGTCCTGGGCGCACACGGAGAAGGCGCATGAAGTGGCTGTTGCGCGCGTGGTTGCTGGTGCTGTTGGCGGGCTTGGGCGGGTTGGCGTGGATATTGTTTGGCCACGCTGGCCAGCGCGCGGAAATCGTTGACGCCGGCCATGTTGACGCAGCGACGCTGGCCGACCCTGCACGGATCGCCAACGGCGCGTACCTGGCGCGAATCGGTGACTGCGCGGGCTGTCATACCGCGCGTGGCGGCGCGCCGTATGCGGGCGGCCGCTCGATCCTGACGCCCTTTGGCCGGGTGCCTGCCCCCAACCTCACCCCCGATCGCGAGACCGGTCTGGGGCAGTGGGTCTTCGCCGACTTCTGGCGCGCCATGCACCTTGGCGAGGGGCGTCACGGAAAGTGGCTGTACCCGGCGTTTCCGTATACGTCGTACACCCACGTCACGCGCGATGACACACTGTCCATCTTTGCCTACCTGCGCTCGCTGCCGGCGGTGCGGCAGGTTCCGCAGCCGCTCGGGCTGGACTTTCCCTACCGCGTGCGCAGCACGCTGGTGGCGTGGCGTGCGTTGTATTTCGGCCAGGGCGTGTTTCAACCCGATCCGGCGCAGTCGACACAGTGGAACCGCGGCGCGTATCTGGTGCAGGGACTTGGGCATTGCAACGAATGCCATGCCGAGCGCGGCGCGCTCGGCGCCACGGCAAAAGGTGCGCAACTTACCGGTGGGCAGATTCCGTTGCAGAACTGGTATGCGCCGGATTTGAGCACGCAGGAAAATGGTGGCCTGGCTGGCTGGAGCGAACAGGACATCGTCGATCTGTTGCGCAGCGGCCAGTCCGCCAAGGGCGCGGCATTCGGGCCGATGGCCGACGTGGTGGCGCAAAGCACGCAGCACATGACCGAGGCCGACGCGCGCGCGATCGCGGTGTACCTGGCCTCGTTGCCGCCGCGGCAGGTAGCGGTGGTCAAGCCGTCAGCCTTCAACGTCGCACGCATTGCCAGCGCCGGGGAGAAGGTCTACCTCAAGCACTGTGCCGACTGCCACGGCAAGGACGGCAATGGCGTGGCCGGCGTGTACCCGCCGTTGCGCGGCAACTCGGCGATGACCGAGCCCACTGGCATCAATGCCACGCGCATGGTGTTGCTCGGCGGCTTTGCACCGGCGACCGCCACCAACCCGCGGCCGTATTCCATGCCGCCGTTCGCCCAGCAACTGGACGACAGCGACGTGGCGCTGGTGGTCACCTATATTCGCCAGGCGTGGGGCAACAAGGCCTCGGTCGTGCGTCCGGACCAGGTGGGGAGCTATCGGCACACGCCGATTGACTGACCCCGCTCAAGGTCGCGATTCGGCCTGCAACATGAAGTCGGTGAACTGGAAGCGGCCGTCGCGCAGCACCGACTCGCCGCGCCGCAATAACAGCGGTGTGGCGAACAGCGGTCCGGCGTAGCTCACGGTGTGGAACTCGCCACGCTCGCCGCAGGGATCGACGCCGGCTGGCAGGCTGTCAAGCAACGCTGCGTCAAATGCCCGACCACAGAATTCCGCGGCAAGTTGCGTGGTGTCGACGCAGCACAGCATGGCGCGATGGCCCTCGCTGACGAACCGGCGGGCGAGGGTGGCGGTGTCCTCGCCCCACAGCGGAAACACCGCGCGCCAGTTCTCCGCGCCGAGCTGGCGCACGCGGTAATCGCGCACGTCCTCGAGAAACAAGTCGCCGAAGGCACAATGGCGGATGCCCGGCCAACGCCGGCGGGCCTCCACCAGCGCCGTGGCGTGCGCCGCCTCATAGTCGGCGTTGCTGCCGGGCCAGTCGATTTCGACCTCCAGCACCGGCAGTCCGAACGCGGCAGCCTGGGCGTGCAGGATGTCACGGCGCACGCCGTGCATGGCGATGCGCTGGTGGCTGCGGTTGACGGTGGTCAGCAGTGCCTTGACGTCCCATTGCGGGTCCGCGCGCAGACGCGCCAGCGCCAGCAGGCAGTCCTTGCCGCCACTCCAGGCCAGCAGCACGGGGCGACAGTCGCGGTTCTGGCCAAAGGGCGAGGCAGGACTCATGCGCGTCATGGTACGCGATCGACGCCGTGCGCCAGAGGGCCAAGGCCTGCTCGACCGGACATCCTCGCGTTGCCGTTTCCCATGCCGTTGGGGCTGCGAACCGCGGGTGTGGCAGGTGGCGGCATGCCGCGCATCGACAGTGCGCGCGGGCAACAGCTATAAAGGTTGTCTGATTCCAAGGGGCGGCTCGTGAGCGAAGAAATCCTGATCAACGTCACACCGCGCGAAACCCGTGTTGGCGTAGTGGAGAACGGCATGCTGCAGGAGGTGCACGTCGAGCGCGCTTCCCGCCGCGGTTATGTCGGCAACATCTACAAGGGGCGTGTGCAGAGGGTGATGCCTGGCATGCAGGCGGTGTTTGTCGAGATCGGTCTGGATCGCGCGGCGTTCCTGCATGCATCGGACATCGTGCGTCCGCCTGCGGTCGAAGGCGTGGAGCCCGGCGCCACGGCGCATGTGCCGTCGATCAGCGAGCTGGTGCACGAGGGCCAGGAGATCGTGGTGCAGGTGGTCAAGGACCCCATCAGCACCAAGGGCGCGCGATTGTCCACGCATCTGTCGATCCCGTCGCGATACCTGGTGCTGCTGCCGTTTGCGCGCACGCTGGGTATCTCCGCGCGTATCGAGGACGAACCCGAGCGCCAGCGCCTGCGCGACATCCTGGTGCCGCTGATCGGCCACGACGGCGATGACGGCAACCGCCTGGGCTACATCGTGCGTACCAACGCCGAAGGCCAGGACGCCGAAGCGCTCGCGTTCGATGTCACCTACCTGGGCAAGGTCTGGCGCGTGGTGCAGGAGAACATCGCCAAGGCCAGGGCCGGCGACCGCGTCTACGAAGAACTGGCGCTGCCGCTGCGCAGCCTGCGCGACATGCTCAATGCGGACATCGAGAAGGTGCGCGTCGATTCACTGGTGACGCACGCGGCGGTGGTGAAATTCGTGCACAAGTTCATGCCCAACCTGGACGATCGCATCGAGCATTACGACGGCGAGCGGCCGATTTTCGACCTGTACGGGGTCGAGGACGAGATGCAGCGTGCGCTGAAGAAGGATGTGCCGCTGAAGTCCGGTGGCTACCTGATTGTCGACCAGACCGAGGCGATGACCACCATCGACGTCAACACCGGTGCGTACCTGGGCTCGCGCAACCTGGAAGAGACCGTGTACCGCACCAACCTGGAGGCCGCGCAGGCCGCCGCGCGGCAACTGCGCCTGCGCAACCTGGGCGGCATAGTCATCATCGATTTCATCGACATGGTCGATGAAGAGCACAAGCGCCAGGTGCTGCGCATGTTGAACAAGGGCCTGGCGCGCGACCATGCGCGGACCACGGTGTACCCGATCTCCGCGCTGGGGCTGGTGGAGATGACGCGCAAGCGCACCACCGAGAGCCTGGCCCGGCAGCTATGTGAGCCGTGCGCGGTATGCGACGGCCGCGGCGTGCTGAAGACCGCTGAGACCGTGACTTACGAGATCTTTCGCGAGATCACCCGCGCCGTGCGCCAGTTCAACGCTGAGAAGTTGCTGGTGATGGCCAGCCCGTTGGTGGTCAACCGCATCTTGGAGGAGGAATCCAGCGCGGTGGCC
>JBDTIE010000305.1:0-3821 GCA_039936515.1 Rhodanobacter sp.
ATGCTGTCCACGATCAACGCTTGCCGATCCGCGCGGTGCGCGCTCCACAGGTCGATGGCTGAGTGATAGTCCATTACGGCCGATGGCTCCCTGGCGTCCGGCCTTGTGGGGTCCGGGCTCAGCTGCGGGAAGTAGATTCGTCCGCTGCGACCGGGCAACGGATCGCCCGACAACAGATGCATCACCGTCAGCGTGGTCATGCTCGCGCCGATGCCCACCGCGATGGCGACGACCATCAGTACCGTAAGCACCTTGTTGCGCCTGAGGCTGCGCAGGGCCAGATCAAGGTAGTAGCTGAACATCATTGCCTCCTTCGGAGACAGGAATGGACCGGAATGTGCACGCAGCGCGCAGCACGGGCACTACCCGCCGCAGGGGTATCGGATAGCGCCGGATCCGGATGGCGGGCAGTGCCCGCCCTACGTGGCGGTGATGCATGGGCTTGTTCATCACACGCTCCGCGTCGCAACCACCGGTGGCACGGCGGCAGCGCGCAGCGCCGGGCCAAGCACAGCGAGTTGTCCTATCAACCACAGCGCGATCGCGCCGACCGGGAAGTAGATCGCGGGCAGTCGCGGTAGCTCGTAGTGCAGCATCAGGAACAGGTTGATGGCATAGGCCATCACCATACCCAGCGCAATGCCGATGGTGGCCAGCAGGAAGTTCTCGGTCTGGAAGTAACGCACGATGTCGCCACGGGTGGCACCGAGCGCGCGACGCACGCCGATCATGCGTCGACGTTGCGCCACCCAGAAACTGGCCAGCCCGACGATGCCCAGGCCGGTGACGATCAGCAGCGCTCCGATCACGCCGACGAGAATGCCGGCCATCGCGCGATCATCGGCGAAATATTCGTGGCGCAAGGCATCGAAGCTGCGGGCATGCAGCACGATCCGTCGCGGGTCGATCTTTTTCAGGGCGACGACAGCGGCCTTCAGCACCCGCTCGCGGTCTTGCGCTGCGCAACGAAGCACAAAGCTGCCGCCGGAGCTCATGTTGATCGCCACGGGCATCAGCATGCTGTAGCCGGCGCCTTCGTGGAAGCTGTCCGATCGGGTCAGCCTCGCCACTGTGCCAATGACGCGGAACGGGATGTCCTTGCCGAAATAGAGCGTCTTGCCAAGCGCGTCCTGTCCGGGCCAAAGCCGCTGCGCCATGGCGCTTGTGACGATCAGCACGTGCGGCAACCCCTTGATATCGCCGCTGTGCAGCGCCGCGGTGGCTTGTGCAAGACCGACGTACTCCTCAGGCAGGAAGTCGCGCCCGGCCACCAGCTTCAACCCCAGCGTGGGCAGCAGGTTCTGGCCAAAGAAGTTGGACGCATTGAGCGTGGCCTGATGCTGCTGCCGGCGCAGCATGACGTCGCTGTTGGGACCGCCAACGCTGAACGGCAGCGCGATGCTCAAGGCCACCTGCTTCACGCCCGGAATTTCCCGCAGCGCCGCCAGATCGGTATCAGTACGCGCGTCCGCATCCGCCCGGTCGCCGATATAGGCCATCTGCACCTGCAGCAGCTCGTGTTCGGCGACACCACTGGGCATGTCCATGCGTTGCAAACGCTGGGTGATCAGGAACACCGCGTTGCATACGATCGCGCAGGTCAGCGCAATCTCCATGACCAGCAGACAGGCGGTGAGCTTGTGCCGGCTCAGCGTGGAGAGAATCGGCCGAATGTCCATGTCAGTTGCTCTTCAGTTGCAGCGCGGGCGCAATCCTGGAGGCCCGCCATGCTGGCAGCACGCCTGCCGACAGGCTTGCACCCACCGCCAGCAGAAAAGTTGTCGCCAACATGGCCGGATCAAGCTGAGCCAGCGACGCATAACCGGCATGCTGCTGCCGCACGAGCCACAGTCCGGCAAAAGCCAGAAGCAGGCCACCGGCACCGCCGGCAAGGCCGATCACGCCGGACTCGACCAGCAATTGCACGAACAGCGCGCGTCTTGACGCGCCCAATGCGCGGCGCACGCCCAACTCACCGGCGCGGCGAAGGAACTTGGCCAGCATCAGTCCGACCGTGTTGACCAGGCACACGGTCAGGAAGCCCAGCGCCAGCCAGGTCTGCAGGCGGACGTCCTCGGGCACCACCATGTTGAAATCCAGCCATTGCATGACGTTGCGCAAACGGACGTTGGCTGGTCGCTCGAAACGGCCCAAAGCGTGTTGTTCCTGCGAGTAATGGACGAGGAAAGTCCTGTATGCCGCTGCCGTGGCCGGGCTGTCCAGCTGGACCCAGAACTGCAGCCAGACACAGGGTGAGTCGTGGACAAGACGCTTTCCGCCACCGCCATTGCCCCAGCAGCTGACGCTTCCATCGTGATCCATGCCCACGTCCTGCGAGCTGGACAGCGGCACATACACACCCTCATTTTCGCCGTAGGCTTTTCGGTTGAGGTCGTAAAAGTGCGGGTTGGGACGCCAGTCCCCGAGCACCCCGATGATGCGAAACGCAGTGTCGCCAAGTCGCAACATCTTGCCGGTACTGTCCGCGCCACCGAAAAGCCTGGCGTTGAGCAAGGCGCTGATCACCACCACGCGCGCCTTGTCGGCATCGCCGGCTGCATTCCAGGCATGGCCATAGCGAAACGGCACGCCGAACATCGGGAAGAAATCAGTCGTCGTGTAGCGCGCGTCGGCATAGAACGGATCCAGCGCGGACTCATCGGACTGGACCGCCACCGTGCCTCCGGTCATCAACGCCTGACGCTGCGCGCGCCTTGCCTGCAGCAGGTTCATCCCGTCAATCCAGCTCACCTGCGCCTCCGGCTCCGACTTGCCGGGCGTAAAACCGGTTTTGTCGCGCGGGTCGACCTGGACGTGATACAGCATGCCGCTGCGCTGGGGAATCGGGTCTCCGGACAAAAGATGCAAGACCGTCAACGTCGTCATGCTCGCGCCGATCCCCAGCGCGATCGCCAGCACCATCAACGCGGTGAGCATCTTGTTGCGTTTGAGGCTGCGCAGGGCGAGTTCGAGGTACCAGGTGAGCACTAGGGGTGTCCTGCGCAGACGGGCATGGGAAGCAGGCCGCGGGGAATGGTTGCGGGCCACAGCGGAAACAAAGACGGCGTCTTCCCATGCGTCGAGGTGATGTGGAAACCGTGGATGCGGCTTGTGCCCCTCAGGCTCCCCTTTCCGCTTTCCCTGCCCCGGGCTTTCATCCCGCGCCCCTGGTTGCCACCACCGGCGGCACGTTGGACGCACGCCGCGCCGGCGCCAGCACCGCGGCCTGGCCAATGGCCAGCATCGCCAGCACGCCGGCGAGCACGTACACGACCGGGATGCGGGTCATCTCGTAATGGCTCATCAGCCACAGGTTGAGACCCACTGTCAGCAGCACCCCGATCGCCACGCCGGTGCCGGCGATCAGCAGGTTCTCGATCTGGAAGTAGCGCAGGATGTCGACCTTGCGTGCACCCAACGCCCGGCGCACGCCGATCTGCCGGTGGCGCTGGCCGACCCAGAAGCTGGTCAGGCCGACGATGCCGGCAGCGGTGACGCACAACAGGATCAACGCCACCACGCCCATCAGGATCGCCATGCCGCGATCGGCGTCGTACGCCTTGGCGCGGATGTCGGCAAACGAGCGCACGCTGTCCTCGTCGAGCACACGCATGGGGTTGACCTTGTACAGCGTCGGTGTGGCTGCGCGCATGGCGGCATCGAGCCGGCCGGGTTTGGCGCGCACCAGATAGCGCGAGAAGTTGGCATTGAGCCGCGCCGGGATCAGCGTGGCGTTCCACGCTGTCGCGTCGGCGCGACTGCTTGCGCTAGGCGACTGCAGGCGCTCGATCACGCCGATGATCGTGCTCGGCTTGGAGCTG
>JBDTIE010000306.1:0-15719 GCA_039936515.1 Rhodanobacter sp.
CTGATGCAACACACCGCCCTCGCCCAGTGCCGGATACAGCGCCAGCGCCAGCAAGGTGCCGGCAAGCGCGGTGCCGGTCATGATCCCCACCGCCGTGGTGCGCCCGTACCTGCGCAGCGCGAGCACGGCCAGGCTGGCCACGAACGGCAGGCCGAGGATCAAGCCAAGCGGTATGGCTACGGACATCACTCACCGTTTGCTGGTTTGGCGCGGATCGATGGTCGGCCGCACACGCGGTCGTCGCGGCGCCGCCGGGTCCTGCTGGCTGGAACCACCAGGTGAGTGCGACTCATGCCCGATTCTATCGGGCTGGACGCATTGCGCCAATTGCGCCGGTCGCACCACGCGTCCGGATATGCGATGGTCTGGACAGCCAAGGGTTGGCCTGCTTTCCGGAGCAACAAGCATGAGCAATCGCACCGCTGCCACGCCGACGGCCATCCTGCTCGCCACCGACCTCAGCGCGCGTTGCGACCGCGCGCTGGACCGCGCGGCACTGCTCTCCGCGCAGTGGCGCGTCCCGCTGCATGTGGTCCACGCCACGGCGGCGGATACGGCCAGCCCGTGGCCAGCCATCGACACCCTGCGCGCACCCGCGGACGGCGACATCGAGCCGGTCCGTCAGCGCATCGTGGGCGACCTGCGCAGCGACGTTCCGGAGCTGGTCGTCCATGTGCAACGCGGTCGAGCGGCCGAGGTGATATTGGAGGTGGCCGAGCGCGAGCGTTGCCAGCTCATCGTGCTCGGCGACGCGCGCGACACGCTGAGTCGCCAGTTGCTGGGCAGCACCGTGACCGCGCTGGTGCGTACCGCGCCGGTGTCCGTGCTGATCGTCAAGCGTCGCCCACGCGGCGCCTACCGCAACGTGCTGGTGGGCACGGATTTCACCGTCGAATCGCGCCTGGGTCTGCTCTCCGCCACCGACCTGTTTGCGCACGCGCAGTTCACCGTGCTGCATGCGCTGGATATCCCGTACCGCTCGCTGTGGCTCGATGACGCCCATCGCGACGACTTCACGCGCCTGGAACAGGCGACGATGGACGCGTTCATCACCGATGCCGGGGTGGCGGCAGAGCCGCGGCAGCGCCTGCACAGCCTGGTCGAACACGGCCACGCCGAAGCCATGCTGCGCCAGCATGCGCTTGATCATGATGCCGACCTGTGCGTCATCGGCGCGGTTCGTCGCGGCCTGCCGTTCCATCTGCTGATCGGCAGCACCTCCCATCGCATCGTGCAATCGATGCCGACCGATATCCTGGTCGTGCGTGCCGCCGCGGCAACACCGGCAGCTCAGCCTGACGAATCCAGCCGCACCTGACCACGCCCATGCGCGATGGCCACGTGCGTGCCGAACGCAGCGCTTGAGGACTGCAGGCGCTGCAGGATCTGTCGCGCCTGATCGCCGCTGGCGATGCGCGGGCGGCCGCGGGTTTCCAGATGCCGCGTCGGATCGTCGCCGCGCTCGTTCAACTGCACCGGCACCAACTCGATACCGCGCAGGCGATCGCCTGCGAAACGCAGGTGCACCAAGGCGCTCTGCCAGACTTCGGCTGGGTAGTAGCCCAAGGCCGTGCGGGTGTGAAAGATCAGGCTGCCAAGGCAGTAGAAGATCGGCGCACCGCGATACACCTCGATGCCCTGCAACAGCGGCGCGCCATGGGCGAAGAACACGCTCGCACCGGCATCGACGCAGCTGCGCGCAAACGCCTGCACCCACGGTCGGGTCAGGCGCATGTCCTGACCCCACTGGTGATTGTGCAGACACGCAATGACCTGCCGCGACGCGCCGGCGGCGGTGCGGATGGAATCAAGAATGCGCTGCAGATCCGCGTCATCGACCACGCCTGTCGCATCCAGGCGCAATTCATTGACGCCCGGCGCAGTGGCGCTGGCCGCGGCGCCGGCAGCAATCTTGCCGCTGGCCATGGCGACCACCGCCAGCGCGCGGCCACCTGCTGCAAAAGGCGTGGCTTGCGTCGCCTCAGCGAGATTGGCACCGGTGCCGGCGACGACGAAGCCGGCCGCGCGCACCGCCTGCCGCGTTGCCAGCACGCCGGCGGGACCGAGGTCACCCGCGTGATTGTTGGCCAGGGTGAGCACGTCCAGGCCCAACTTGCGCAGACACCCCAGCTCGGCTGTGCCGGCGGCGTGGAAGAACTGTCCGCTGCGGGTGGGTTGCCCCGAGCCGGCACCCTGGATCACCGTTTCCAGATCGGTGATGGCCACATCGCCACGCTGGATTTCAGCCGCCACCTCGGCCAGGCCGGGATACGGATCGGCGTACAGGTCATGCGCAATCAGCGCCTGCCCGGTCAGCGTGAGCACGAACGGGCGCTCGTGCGGCAAGCGCGGCGCACACCATGCGGCCAGCGGTGCCAACGCCAGTGCCGCCAGAATCCGCCGTCGCCCCGGGTCGTCAGGCCGGTTCATCGCGACACACCGGGCGGGGTAACAGGCACTGGGTCGGCCAGGCGGCGGCGATGCGACGGGTCATGCTTGGCTCGCGCGGGTGGAGGCGTTGCCGCGAGCATAAGCGCACGCAACACCCGCGGGCAAACCCGGCCAGCGCCAGCGGACATCCCGGAAATGCCCGACCTGGCCCATAAGCATTCTGCATATGTCAATGATGAATAGCGATGATATTGCATGAATGGTTTTTTCATGGACTACTGCCTGCAAGCCGGGGGATCGGCATCCGTTGCCTGGTATCGAGGGGAAGGCCATGAGCTCAGTTGATCGTCGCACCACTGCAGGCGTGCCTGGCCGACCAACTGCGATGGCACTTGCCATCTCATTGGTGATCGCCGGCTGGATGGGTGCTGCGCCACTGCGCGCCCAGGACGCTGCGGCCGCGGACGCGCGCACGCCCGCCACCGAGCAAAAGGCCAAGACACTGGGCGAAGTCGCCGTCGTGGGCACGCGCATCCGGCGCAAGGACGAGGCTGCCGCCAACCCGGTGTTCACCATGGAGCGCGAAGAGATCGAGGCCACCGGCCTGGTCTCCACCGGCGACCTGCTGCAGAAGCTGCCCTCGGTCGGCTCCAGCTTCAACTCCACCGGCTCGGCCGGCACCAGCCACGGCTCCAGCTCGGTCAACCTGCGCAACCTTGGCGCCAACCGTGCGCTGGTGCTGGTCAACGGCCGGCGCTGGGTCAATGGCGCCGGCACGCGCGGCTTCCGTGATTTCGTCGACCTCAACACGATCCCGCTGGCCGCGGTGGAACGTGTCGAAGTGCTGCTGGACGGCGCCACCGCCATCTACGGCGCCGATGCGATTGCCGGCGTCATCAATATCGTCACCTACAGTGAATACAGCGGCCTCAAATTCTCCAGCTACGCGGGCATGACCACCCACGGCGACGGCTTCACCCACAACCAGGATCTGTTGTGGGGCAAGTCGGCGGACTGGGGTTCGGCCCTGGTGTCCGCCACGCTGACCCGCAACAACCAGATCCTCGCCGGCAGCCGCGACTTTTCCTACGCGCCGCTGCAGGGACTCAGCCGCAACACGCCCGATGGCCGCTTCAAGAACAGCGTGCCGACCGGCGGCTTCGGCACCAAGGCGTTCGTGCCCGACGGCAGCGGCGGTTATCGTCTGGACGTACCGGCCACCGACGTCTACAACGAAACCCCGGACACCACGCTGATCGGACCGTCCACGCGCAGCGGCGTCTACGGCCAGCTGCGGCTCAAGACCGGCGACAGCAGCACGTTCGTGCTCGAAGGGCTGTACAACCGGCGCAAATCCAGCCAGCGCTTCCCGCCAGCCACCCCGCGCATCCGCGGCGGCGACGGCATGACGATCCCGGCCGACCATCCGTTCAACCCGTTCGGGGTCGCGTTCAAGGGCAGCGGCACCAGCTTTGAAATCGTGCGCATGCTCGATGCGGTCAACCCGCGCTTCAACATCCAGGAAGTGGACACCTCGCGTATCGCCACCGGTTTCGAGGGCAGCTTCAGCAACAACTGGGCGTGGAACACGTTCTATACCTACGCGCAGAACGAGGCGAAATGGACGTCCAAAAACCAGATCGACCTTGATCACGTCGCGCTGGCGCTGGGCCCCAACGCGCGCTGCCAGGCCAACAACTGCGTGCCGCTGAACATCTTCGGAGTGGTCACCCCGGAGATGGCCGACTACATCCGCGTGCAAGGTGTTGACCACAACGGCACCAAGCAGCATGACTTCACCGCCAACCTTACCGGCGACCTGTTCCAGCTTCCGGCCGGTGCGCTGGCGTTTGCCGCCGGCGTCGAATACCGCAAGGAGTCCGGATACGACCGCCCGGACGCCTACTTCAACGAGACACCTCAGTTCATCACGTACTCGCGCAAGACGACCTCCGCGCCGCGTCTGCCGACGACCGGCTCGTATGACCTGAAGGAAGCCTACGTCGAGTTCAACGTGCCACTGCTCAAGGACGCGCCGGCGGCGAAATTGCTGGAGCTGTCGGCCGCCACGCGCTACTCGTACTACAACACTTTTGGCGGCACCACCAACAGCAAGCTCGGCGTGAACTGGCGACCGTGGCAGGACCTGATGCTGCGTGCCAACTGGGCGCAGGGTTTCCGCGCGCCGTCGATCAACGAACTGTATGCCGGAAGCCGCCAGACCAACCTGCCGGCGCTTGATCCGTGCAACGGCGGCGGCGCGGGCAAGCCAGGCTGCGCCGGCGTTCCGGCCAGTTACAACCAGGCCAATTACTCCGGCGGCTCGATCATCTCGATGGTCGGCGGCAACCCCAACCTGGAGCCGGAAACCTCGGTCAACCGCAGCTTTGGTTTCGTCTACACACCGGGGTTTGCCAAGAGCCTGGCGTGGTCGGTGGACTGGTACGACATCCGCGTGAAGGAGGCTATCTCCAACTTCGGCTCGCAAAACCTGCTCAACCTGTGCGCCAACAGTGGCCAACGCTGCAACTTCATCCAGCGCGATCCCAGTGGCGAGGTGGTCAGGCTCACTGACGGTCCGATCAACCTCAACCAGATCCACGCCAAGGGCGTGGACACCACGTTCCGTTACCAATTGCCGCAGATGGAATCAGGCCGCTTCGCGCTGATGCTGAGCGCGTCGTATCTGGACCGCTTCGACCGTTTCGACACGCTGCCCAGCGGCGTGGTCAAGGTCACGCCACGCGCAGGCATGGCCGACGTCGCCCGCGAAAGCTTCCCGCGCTGGAAGGCAATCACCGGGCTGGACTGGAACCGCGGCCAATGGTCGGCGAACTGGTCAACGCGCTACATCGGCTCGACCTACGAAGGCCCGGCACCGGCCTATGGCAACATCCCGGCGCAACTCACCCACGACGTGTGGGGCGCGTACTCGACCCCAACCGGTCTGGCCACTTTCACGCTCGGCGTGCAGAACCTGTTCGACAAGGATCCACCGGTGTCCTACGTCAACGGCGGTGACCTCAACTTCGACATGAGCACATACAACCCGCGCGGCCGCTTCGTCTACGTCAAGGCCACCTTCAACTTCTTCTGATCCAGCGCGGAGCGGTCGACGGTTGCCGGCCAGCGACCGTCCGCGCCCGATCTGCGCAGTGCGGTCGCCGGGGTATCGGCACGATTCGATGCACCTGCGATGATCCCTTGTCCACTGGCAACGCGCCGGTGCGAAGCCCCGAGGAAACCGGAACCGATCATGGGCGCCTTCGTCGTTCGCCGTTTGTGGCAAGGATTGCTGGTCATCCTGGTGATGTCGGTGATCGTGTTTCTGGGCGTCTACGTCATCGGCAACCCGGCCGACATCCTGATCGATCCGGAGGCGACCCAGGCCGACCGACTCGCCGCCATGCACGCGCTGGGTCTGGACCGGCCGGTGTGGCTGCAATACGGCGCGTTCCTTGGCGAGGCACTGCGCGGGCACCTGGGCAACTCGTTCGTGTTCAACGAGCCGGCGTTGCAACTGATCTTCAGCCGCATGCCGGCGACCATGGAACTGGCCATCTGCGCGATGGTGTTTTCACTGCTGCTGGGCATTCCGCTCGGGCTGTGGGCGGGCGCCGCGCCCCATTCGCTGGCCGGGCGCGCGATCCAGAGCGGCTCGATCCTCGGCTTTTCGCTGCCCAATTTCTGGCAGGGCATGATGCTGGTGATGGTGTTTGCGGTGATGCTTGGCTGGCTGCCATCGGGGGGCCGCGGCGAGGTCGGCAGCGTGCTAGGCATCCACACCAGCCTTGCCACCGTCGACGGGCTGCGCCACCTGATCCTGCCGGCGCTGAACCTGGCGCTATTCAAACTGGCGATGATCACCCGCCTCACCGCCAGCTCGATGCGCGAGACGCTGACGATGGACTTCATCGACTTCGCCGTGGCCAAGGGCCTGCGGCGCCGGCGCATCCTGTTCGTGCACGCGCTGAAGAACGTGCTGGTGCCAGTGATCACCATTGCCGGGCTGGAGTTTGGCTCGGTGATCGCCTTTGCGGTGGTCACCGAAACGGTCTTTTCCTGGCCCGGCATGGGCAAGCTGATCATCGACAGCATCAACGTGCTTGATCGGCCGGTGATCGTGGCCTACCTGCTGGTGATCGTGGTGCTGTTCATCAGCATCAACCTCGTGGTTGACCTGCTGTATTCACTGCTCGATCCGCGCGTGCGGCTGGCGGCAGCGCGATGAGCCGGCTGCGCCAGTTTGCGGCCAGTCGGGTCGCCGTCGTCGGCGCAATAGTGCTGCTGGCGTTGAGCGTGGCCGCACTGCTGGCGTCCTGGCTGGCACCGCAAAACCCGTTTGATCTGGCCACGCTCAACCTGCATGACAGCCGCCTGCCACCGGGCAGCCGAGGCGTCGACGGCCAGTGGTACGCGCTGGGCACCGACCTGCTTGCGCGCGACGTGTTGTCGGCCATCTTGTACGGCCTGCGCATCAGCGTGCTGGTCGGCCTGTCTTCAGGCGTGATCGCGTTTGCGCTGGGCACGGCGGTTGGCCTGTTCGCCGCGTACAAGGGCGGACGGATCGACAACCTGCTGATGCGCGTGGTCGACCTGCAGCTGTCATTTCCGGCCATCCTGGTCGCATTGATCCTGCTGGCGGTGCTGGGCAAGGGACTGGACAAGATCATCCTGGCGCTGGTGGTGGTGCAGTGGGCGTTGTTCGCCCGCACGGCGCGCGCCACGGCGTTGAGTGAAGTGGGCAAGGAGTACATCGAGGCGGCGCGCACGCTGCGCCTGGGAACCGCGCGCGTGCTGTTTCGGCACCTGTTGCCCAACTGCCTGCCGCCGTTGACGGTGATCGCCACGGTGCAGGTGGCCAATGCGATTTCGCTGGAAGCGACGCTGAGCTTCCTCGGCATCGGCATGCCGGTGACCGAACCGTCGCTGGGCCTGCTCATTGCCAACGGCTTCCAGTTCCTGCTGTCGGGCGATTACTGGATCAGCGTGTATCCGGGCGTGGCGCTGGTACTGCTGATCGGCAGCCTGAACCTGGTCGGCGACCAGTTGCGGGTGATGTTCAACCCACGCTTGCAAGGCGCCTCGGTGATGCCAGATGACACGCCGCTGCAGCTCACCGACCCGGTTCCCGCGGTCACCGCGCACGCGCCGCCGGTGTTGCAAGTGAACCAGTTGTCGACGCAATTCTTCACCGCGCGCGGCGTGGTGCATTCGGTCAATGGCCTGAGCCTGCACGTCGCGCGCGGCGAAATCCTCGGCCTGGTGGGCGAGTCCGGCTCGGGCAAGTCGGTGACGGGCCGTTCGATCATGCGCATGATCGCCGCGCCCGGGCGCATCGTCGACGGCCGCGTGCTGTTCAACGGCGTCGACGTGCTGGGACTGGACGAAGAGGCGATGCGCCAACTGCGCGGCAATCGCATCGCGATGGTGTTCCAGGATCCGATGATGACCTTGAACCCGGTGCTGCGCATCGATCACCAGATGATCGAAACCATTCAGGCACACCGGACCTGCAGCGCCGCGAAGGCGCGCGCGCGCGCGCTGACGATGCTGCGCAAGGTCGGCATCCCGGCGCCGGAAGAGCGCCTGCTGTGCTACCCGCACCAGCTTTCCGGTGGCATGCGCCAGCGCGTCGCCATTGCCATTGCGCTGTTGAACGAGCCGGAACTGATCATTGCCGACGAGCCGACCACCGCGCTGGACGTGACCATCCAGAGTCAGATCCTGGCCGAGTTCCACAGCCTGGCCAAGGCCACTGGCACCGCGGTGATCTGGGTCACACATGACCTGAGCGTGGTCGCTGGCCTGGCCGACCGCATCGCCGTGCTGTATCGCGGACGCATCGTGGAAGCCGGACCGACCGCCGCCGTGCTGCGCGCGCCGCTGCACCCGTACACGCGCGGCCTGCTCGACTCGATGCCGACGCGCAACTCGCGCGGCCAGCCGCTCAGGCAGATTCCCGGCGCCGCGCCACCGCCGACAGCCGCGGACAACGGCTGCGCGTTTCGTCCGCGCTGCGCGTTCGCCAGCGCCGCCTGCGCGGCGATGCCTGAGCTGGCGCCGCTGTCGGCCCTCACCGCCGAGCATGCGGTGCGCTGCTTCCACCCGCTCGTGCAGGTGTCGTCATGAGTCCGCCGCTGCTCGAGCTGCGGCGTGTGTCGCGCCGCTTCGGCCAGCCGCTGGGTCTGCTCAAGACCCTCGCCAATCGTTTGGGTGCGCACCACCAGCCGCGCGCGGTGCATGCGGTCGACGGCATCGACCTGCACGTCGGCGACAACGAGGTGCTGGGTCTGGTTGGCGAAAGCGGTTGCGGCAAGTCGACCGTGGCGCGCCTGATCTGCGGCTTGAATCCACCGAGCGACGGTGAAATTTTCTACCAGGGTGAGGCATTGGCGTCGATCACCGACGTCGACCGCCTGCTGCAGATCCAGATGATCTTCCAGAACCCGATGGCGTCTTTGAATCCGCGCCTGACCGTGGCCGACATCATCGGCGAGGCGCCGGTCGTGCACGGCCGCTGGGCCGCGCGTGAGCGCGACGGGCGGGTGCGCGAACTGTTGCTGCAGGTGGGTATGGATGCCAGTCACGCCGACCGCTACCCGCACGAATTTTCCGGTGGCCAGCGCCAGCGCATCGGCATCGCCCGCGCGCTGGCGTTGCAGCCGCGCCTACTGCTGTGCGACGAACCCGTCGCGGCGCTGGATGTGTCCACCCAGGCGCAGGTGGTCAACCTGTTCATGCAGCTCAAGCAGCAGTTGCAGCTGAGCTACCTGTTCATCAGCCACGACCTTGGCATCGTGCGCCACCTCAGCGACCGTGTCGCGATCATGTACCTGGGGCGCATCGTCGAGTCGGCGCCGGTCGAGGAACTGTTCGAGCACGCAAACCACCCTTACACGCAGGCGCTGCTGGCGTCGATGCCGCAGATTGGTCGCGGCGCCGGCCAGTTTGCCGCGGTGCAGGGTGAAATCCCCTCACCGCTGGACCCGCCGCGCGGCTGCCATTTCCACCCGCGCTGCCCTTTCGCGATGCCGCGCTGCCGCGTGGAAGTGCCGCTGCTGCGCGAGGTGGCGCCGGGTCACCTGTCCGCCTGTCACCTCAACGACGGCGGTGACGCATGAGCTTGCCCCTGCGCACGGGTTTGCTGCTGCTGCTCGCGTGGCTTGGCGGTTGCGACGGCGCGCCGGCAACGGCGCCAGCGCCACGCGACGCGCTGGTGATCGCCACGCGCGCGGAGCCCAACTCGATCGATCCGCAGTTTTCCGCCGTGGGCACCAACCAGGCCACGGCAATGCACATGTTCGACACCTTGTTTGCCCGCGACGAACAGCTGCATACGGTGCCGGCGCTGGCGTTGTCGGCCCGGCGCATCGACGCGCTGACGTGGGAGCTGGTGCTGCGCCCGGGCGTGCGCTTTCAGGACGGCTCGGCATTTGATGCGGACGACGTCATCTTCAGCCTGCACCGCGCCGCGCATGTGCCCTTCAGCCCGGCCTCGTTTGCCAACCGGGTGTCCCGGATCGTCAGCATGCAGGCGCCCGACCCGCTGCGCGTGCACCTGCATACGGCGCAGCCGGAACCGCAGTTGATGACGGATGTGTCCACGGTGTTCATGGTCTCGGCCAAGCTGGGCAAAACCCTGGCCACGCGCGATTTCAACTCCGGCAAGGTGGCCATCGGCACCGGTCCGTACCGCTTCGTCAACTGGGTGCCCGGCGACCGGCTGGTACTGACCCGCAACGAGTATTACTGGGGCCGCGCCCCGGCGTTCAAGGACGTGGTGATCCGCTACATCAGTGCCGACGCGACCCGCATTGCCGCGCTGCAGTCCGGCAGTGCCGACCTGGTGGACACGGTGCCGCCGTCCGACCTGGATCATCTGCGTCGTGACCGGGCGATCCAGCTCTGGCAGGCGCCGACTGTCACCTTGCTGTATCTGGGCATGGATCTGCAGCGGGACGTGAACCCGTCGGTGCGCGGCCGCGACGGCAACATGCTGCCGCGCAATCCGTTCAAGGATCTGCGTGTGCGCCAGGCGCTGTCGCTGGCGATCGACCGGCCGCTGCTGATCCGCACGATCCTGTCCGGCTCCGGCGTGCCGGCAAACCAGATGGTGCCGGACGGCACTGGTGGCTTCAATCCGGCGCTGGCGCCGTCCGCGTTCGATCCGGCACATGCGCGTCAGTTGCTGGCCGAGGCGGGTTATCCGGACGGCTTCGAAGTCACCCTGCACGCGCCAAACAACCGTTACCTCAACGACGCGCAAGTGGCGCAGGCGGTGGGCGTGATGCTGGCGCACGTCGGGCTGGCCGTGCGCATCGACGCAGCGCCGAAAAACGTGTTCCTGCCGCGCGCTAGCAAGCGCGAATACGGCTTTTATCTCTACGGCTTCGGCTCCACCACCGGCGAATCGCTGCTGGCCATGCGCTCGGTGCTGGCCAGCTACGACCCCGAACATGGCATGGGCGCGAACAATCGCGGCCGCTATTCCAACCCGCGGTTCGACGCCCTGTTGCGCGCCGCCGCCGAGCTGGAATCGGGCCCCGCCCTGGACCATCAGCTGCAGCAGGCGACGGCGGTGGGGTTTGCCGACCTCGGCATCGTGCCGCTGTACCACCAGGTTGCGACCTGGGCCGGCCGGCCCGGGCTGGAATTCACGCCCCGCCGTGACGAACGCACCCTGGCGCAGGACGTTCGACCCACGCCTCAGGCCACCGGCGCGGCGCCGACCTCACCCACCGTCACGCAAGCAGCATCCCGATGAACGAAATCCCTTCCCCCTCGACACCGACCCCGCCCATCGGCGATAGCGACATCGGACCTTTCGCCGTGCATGTCGAGCAGGACACGATGATCCCGATGCGTGACGGCATCGGCCTGGCCGCAGACATCTATCATCCGGCCGAAGCCGGCAACGCGACCCTGACGCCTCGTCCGGTGCTGCTTGAGCGCACGCCCTACAACAAGCGCGGCACCAACTTGTCCGACGTCAGCCGAGACGATCCACAGGCATGGTCCAAGCCGCAGATCGCACGCTATTTCGCCAGCCATGGTTACGTCGTGGTGCTGCAGGATTGCCGCGGGCGCTACGCTTCGCAGGGCAGTTTCCGCAAATACGTCAACGAAGCGGACGACGGCTTCGACACCATTGCCTGGATCGCCGCGCAATCGTTCAGCGACGGCCGTGTGGCAACATTCGGCTTGTCCTACGGCGCGCATGTGCAGAGCGCGCTGGGTACGCTGGCACCACCGGCATTGGCGGCGCAGTTCCTCGATTCCGGCGGATTTTCCAACGCCTACCAGGGCGGCATCCGCCAAGGCGGCGCGTTCGAGCTGAAGCAGGCCACCTGGGCCTACAAGCACGCCTTGGTCAGCCTGCCTGCGCGCAGCGACCCGGCATGTAAGGCGGCGCTGCAGCATGAGGATATCGGTGAATGGTTCAAGCACATGCCGTGGGCGCGTGGCCATTCTCCGGTGAGCGCGTTGCCCGAATACGAGGACTATCTGTTCGAGCAGTGGCAGCACGGCAGCTTTGATCAGTATTGGCGGCAACGCGCGCTGTGCGCGGAGTGCTACCACGACGAATATGCCGACGTACCGATGGTGCACATGTCGAGCTGGTACGACCCGTACGCGCGCACGGCCATCAACAATTTCATCGGCCTGTCGGCGCGCAAGCGGCAACCAGTGCATCTGGTGATGGGGCCATGGACGCACGGCCAGCGTTCAAAGTCCTACGCCGGCGATGTCGACTTCGGCCCGGCGGCCACGCTCGACGGCGCGCTGGCACCGTCGTACCTGGAGCTGCGCCGGCGCTGGTTCGACTTCGTGCTGGGCCGCTCAAGCGTCGACCCGTTTGCACGCGGCCGGGTTGCTGCGTTCGTCATGGGCGGCGGCAGCGGCCGGCGCAATGCACAAGGCCGGCTCGACCACGGCGGCTACTGGCGCTGGTCAGACCAGTGGCCGCTGCCGAGCACTCGCGAACAACGGCTGTACTTGCACCGGGATCGCACCCTGCGCAGTGAGCCGGCGCCAGTGGAGGAGCCCGCGCTGGCATTTGACTACGATCCACGGCAACCGACCCCGACCATAGGCGGCACCCTGGCGTCGGGCTTGCCGGTGATGGTCGGCGGCGCGTTCGACCAGCGCGATGATGCGCGTTTCTTCGGTTGCAGCGGCAGCGGCCGCGACTTCGCCGAACGCGACGACGTGCTGTCGTTCCAGACCACGCCGCTGCTGCGCGACGCCGAAGTGATGGGCGAGATCCAGGTGCACCTGTTCGTCGCCTCCGACTGCGTGGATACCGACTTCACCGTCAAGCTGATCGACGTGCACCCGCCCAGCGCGGATTACCCCGAAGGTTTTGCCATGAACATCACCGACGGCATCCTGCGCATGCGTTATCGCGACAGCTGGGAAAATCCGCAGTTGATGCAACCCGGACAGGTCTACGCAATCTGCGTACTGCCGTTCCCGACCGCCAACCGTTTTTGCGTGGGGCATCGCATTCGCCTGGACATCGCCAGCAGCAACTACCCGCACTTCGACCTGAACCCGAATACCGGCGAGGCGGAAGGTGCGTGGACCCATGCCGTCCGCGCGCGCAACAGTGTCTTCACCGGCGGCAGGCTTGCGTCGCACGTGTGCCTGCCGATTGCACCGCTGGGCATCCCCGACGAGGGCTGAAGCCGCAGCGTGGGCGACGGACCGCCTAAGATGACACTCGGCGTCAGCGGCCCGGGACCACGCATGAAGTTGAACAACCTGAAGAGTCTGGAGAGCTTCCGCGAGATCATGGCGGCCGGCTCGGTCACCGGCGCGGCCCAGGTACTGGGATTGAGCCAACCCGCGGTGAGCCGGTTGCTGGCGCAACTGGAAAGTGACCTGGGCTTTCGCGTTTTCGACCGGGTCAAGGGCCGGTTGGTGCCGACCGCGCACGCGCTGCTGCTGTATGAGGAAGTGGACATGGCCTTCCACGGGCTGGAGCGGGTGCGCGCGCTAGCGCAGGACATCGCCTCGGTCAATGCCGGTCACCTGCGCGTGGTGGCGCCACCAACCTTCGCCGAAGGCCCGTTGGTGCCGGTGATTGCCAGCTTCATGCGCGCGCATCCGAAGATCCAGGTGGCAATGGCTTCGCGCACGCGGCCCACCACGATGGACATGGTCGCCACCCGCGCCGCCGATTGCGGCATCGGCAAGCTGCCGATCGACCACGCCGACATCCGCGTGCGTCCGCTGCTGAGCACCGAAACCATCTGCGTGTTTCCGCGCCGCCACCGGCTGCTGGCGCGCAAGACCATCCGCCCGGCGGACCTGGCCGGGGAACCGCTGATCATGATCGGCCGCGCCGGCATCGCCCGCACCCAGCTGCGCGAAGCCTTCCGCGCCGCCAACGTCACCCCGACCGTGCGGCTGGAAACCAACAACGTCGGCCTGGCCTGTGCGCTGACCGGCGAAGGCATTGGCATTGCCATCGTCAACGAACTGCTGGCGCGCAATTCACTCTGGCTCGGCGTCGAGATGCGCCCGTTCCGGCCTCGCATCCTCAATCAGTACGGCTTCATGACCTCCGCCCGGGTGCGCGAGACCGCGGTCACCGAAGCGTTCTACGAGCACTATCAGCTGCAGCTCAAGCACGGGTCCGATGCCCGGCGCAAGCGATCCGCCAGCTGACCGGCGACACGGCCGGAGCCAGCCTCGTCGATCAGCGCGCCGTCCGTGGCGCACCAGGCTGGGCCTGCCCAGGCTGAGAGCGGCAGCGAACAGTCGCCGGCTCTTGTCTGTCCGCGCCGCGTCGGATTTGAAACCAGTCCGGCGGGCTATGATCTGCACTCACCCGCACGCTGGCCACGCGACGCCGACATGACAGACATTGCGTCCTCCTCCGCGTTGGAGTTCCTCAATCTCGAGAGCGCGACCGGGCAGATGATCGCCAGGTTCGACTGGGGCGCGACGGCGCTGGGCGACATCACCAGCTGGCCGCTCGCGCTCAAGACCGCCACCGGCATGATCCTGCGCTCGCCAGCGGCGTTCGTGATGCTGTGGGGCAATGAAGGGGTGCTGATCTACAACGACGCCTACGCGGTGTTTGCCGGCGGCCGACACCCGGCCGCGCTGGGGCAATCGGTGGCCGTGGCGTGGCCGGAAGTGGCCGAATTCAACCGCAACGTGTTGCGCGTGGTATTGCACGGCGGTCAAACCCTGTCCTACCGCAACCAGCATCTGTTGCTGCAGCGCACCGGCCGGCTCGAGGACGCCTGGCTGGATTTGGACTACAGCCCGGTGGTCGGTGCCGATGGCAAGCCTCTGGGCGTGCTGGCCGTGGTGCGCGAGACCACGGCGCAGGTCGAAGTGGAACAGCGCCTGCGCATCGCGCAGCGCTCCGGCGGCGTGGGCACGTTCGAGTGGTTTCCCGATACCGGCACGCTGGAAGTGTCCGAGGAATACCGGCAGATCCTGGGTCTGCCACCGCAAGTGGTTGTAACCGGCCAGTTGCTGGACAGCGTGTTGCATCCGGAAGACCGTGCTGGCGCCGCCTTGCCACCGGCGGGCGCGACCAATGCCTTGCCGTATGCCGAGTTTCGCCACATCGACCCGGTCAGTGGCGACGTGCGCTGGATCGCGCGGCGTGGCGAGGTAATCACCCGCGGTGGCGAAAGTCGGCGCAGCTTTCTGGGCGTGGTCTACGACATCACCGAGCGCAAGCACATCGAACAGGCAGTGGCGCGCGGCGAGGCACGCTGGCGCAATTTGTTCGAGCAGATGCACGAAGCATTCATGCTCGGCGAGGTGGTGCGCGATCAGGCTGGTCGCGTGATCGATTTCATCTTTGTCGAAGCCAACCCCGCGTTCGAACGCCAGACCGGCCTGCCCCTGCGCGACGTGTTGAACCGACGCGTGCGCGAGGCCATCCCCGGCATCGAGGATGCGCTGATCGAACGCTATGGGCGGGTGGTGGACAGCGGCCAGCCTGATGCCTTTGAAGTGCAGATTGCCGGCCTGGGACACCGCTGGTTCGAAGCGCGCGCAAGGCGCGTCGCGCACGAGCGCTTCAGCGTGCTGTTCGTGGACGTATCGGCGCGCCGCGCCGCCGAGATCGCCATCCGCGAAAGCGAACAGCGTTTTCGCCAGTTGGCGCAGGCCATGCCCAACCACGTCTGGACAGCCAGCCCGGATGGCAACCTGGACTGGTTCAACGACCCGGTCTAGGATTGCTAGACAATATCCTTGAGTCTGATACATATTTAGAATATTCTCAATTAGAAAAGCCTACATATAAAGAAGACAAAGAGTTTTGGAGAAAAACTTTCAAAACTTTTATTCAT
>JBDTIE010000307.1:0-8851 GCA_039936515.1 Rhodanobacter sp.
ATGACCGCAACATTGCTTGACGATGCCACCCAGGCGCGCGTCGTCGCCGCCTATCTGAAGAACCACCCGGAGTTTTTGTCCGACTACCCCGACCTGGCCGCGCGCCTGACGGTGCAGCGTGCGGACGGCCCAGTGGCGTCGCTGGCGGTATACCAGCTGCAGAGCCTGCGCGAGAAAAACGCCCAGCTGGAGTCGCGCCTGGTCGAACTGGTCGCCATCGCCGCGGGCAACGAAAAGCTGATGGAACGCGTGCATGCGCTGACCGTTGCGCTGCTGCGCGCCAACACCATGGAGGTCACGGTGCGCAGCATCATGGCCAGGCTCAGCGCCGACTTCCAGGGCGAGCAGATCCGCCTGTTGCTGTTTGGCGAACATCCGCGCCTGCCGCGCGCGGACTGGTTGCTGCCCATCCCCGGCGGCATCGACGCGCTGCCGGAGTTCGGCGATTTCCTGCGTGGCAACCAGCCGTTTTCCGGTCGGCTGTCGGATGAGAAATCGCAGCGTCTGTTTGCCGCACAGGCGGAGACGATCAAATCGGCCGCAGTAATGCGCCTGGGCGATTGCGGCATGCTGGCCATCGGCAGCACCGACCCTGACCGCTTCCAGCCGGGCATGGGCACGTTGTTCCTGAACATGATCGCGGCCACCATCACCGCCGCACTGGCGCGCTCGCGGGATGTCGCCTGAGCCGGTGAGCGCGCAGCAGCAAGTCGACACCTGGCTGGAGCGCCTGGCAACCGAGCGCCACGCCTCCAGCCACACCATTGACGCCTACCGCCGCGACCTGGGCAAGCTGGGCGCCTTCATGCAGGCCCGTGAGCTGAACGGCTTTGCCGACCTCGACGCCAACACCATGCGCGCGTTCATCGCCGCCCATCACCGCGCCGGCCTGGCGCCGAAAAGCCTGCAGCGCCTGCTGTCTTCGTGCCGTAGCCTGTTCCACCATCTGGTGCGCGAAGGCGTGCTGGACCACGACCCGGCGCAGGGCGTGCGTGGCCCCAAGGTGCACCGCAAGCTGCCCGAAGTGCTGGACGTGGACGAGGCCGGTGCCCTTATGAGCGTGGACAGCGGCGGTGCACTGGCACTGCGCGATCGGGCGATGCTGGAACTGTTTTATTCCAGCGGCCTGCGCCTGTCCGAGTTGTGCAACCTGCGCTGGTTGCATGTCGACCTGGATGGCGGCGAGGTGCGCGTCCTGGGCAAGGGCAACAAGACGCGCATCGTCCCGGTCGGACGTTTCGCGGTCACGGCCCTGCGCGAACTGGGCGCGGCCGAAGGCATGCTCGCCGACACGCCGATCTTTCGCGGTCGCGGCGGCGCGCCGATCAACCCGCGCACGATCCAGCTGCGCATGAACAAGCTGGCCGCGTTGCAGGGGCTGCCGCGCCACCTGCATCCCCATTTGCTGCGGCATACCTTCGCCAGCCACATGCTGGAATCCTCCGGCGACCTGCGCGCCGTGCAGGAACTGCTCGGCCACGCCGACATCGCCACCACGCAGATCTACACGCACCTGGATTTCCAGTACCTGGCCAAGGTCTACGACGGCGCGCACCCGCGGGCCAAGCGCAAACCCTGAGCGCGTCACGTGCGCCGCCCCGCAGGCCCTCGCCCAGCCTGACGTTGAAGCCACGCGCCGCCGACCCCATCTCATCGACTTCGGATTGCCTCGCGGAGTCGCCATGGAATCGTTCCACGCCACCACCATCATTTCCCTGCGGCGCAACGGCAAGGTGGTGATCGGAGGCGACGGCCAGGTCACGCTGGGCAACACCGTGGTCAAGGGCAACGCGCGCAAGATCCGGCGGCTGGGCAAGAACGCGGACGTGCTTGCCGGGTTTGCCGGTGCCACGGCCGATGCCTTCACGCTGTTCGAACTGTTCGAGATGAAACTCGACAAGCACGGCAACAACCTCACCCGCGCCGCGGTGGAAATGGCCAAGGAATGGCGCACCGACCGCCGCTACGGCAAGTTGGAAGCGATGCTGGCGGTGGCCGACAAGGATGCCTCGCTGCTGATCTCCGGCAATGGCGACGTGCTGGAACCCGAGCACGGCCTGATCGCCATCGGCTCGGGCGGTGCGTTCGCCCAGTCAGCCGCGCTGGCGTTGCTGGAAAACACCGACATGGACGCCCGCGCCATCGTCGAGAAGGCGCTGAAGATCGCCGGCGACATCTGCATCTATACCAACCACAGCGTTTGCATCGAAGAACTGGGAATAGGGAATGGGGAATAAAAGCTCGCAAGCCCCGTGCCGCCCCAGCTGCTCTTCCCATTCCCTATTTTCGATTCCCGATACCCATGTCTGAACTCACTCCGCGCGAAATCGTCACCGAACTTGACCGCTACATCATTGGCCAGAATGACGCCAAGCGTGCGGTCGCCATTGCACTGCGCAGCCGCTGGCGGCGCATGCAGCTGGACCGCGACATGCGCAACGAGGTGACGCCCAAGAACATCCTCATGATCGGCCCCACCGGCGTGGGCAAGACCGAGATCGCCCGGCGCCTGGCGACGCTGGCCAATGCGCCGTTCGTCAAGGTCGAGGCCACCAAATTCACCGAGGTGGGCTACGTCGGCAAGGAAGTGGAGTCGATCATCCGCGACCTGGCGGACGTGGCTTACAAGCTGACCCGCGAACAGGCGGTCAAGCGCGTGCGCACGTTGGCCGAGGACCACGCCGAAGAGCGCATCCTCGATGCCCTGCTGCCGCGCCGGCAGCCGCCGGCAGACTGGACCCAGGACACGCCGCCAGCGGCCAGCGACCATCCGGACACGCGCCAGAAGCTGCGCAAGCAGTTGCGCGAAGGCACGCTCGACGAGCGCGAGATCGAGCTGGATTTTGCCAGCAACGTCGGAGTGGAAATCATGTCCCCGCCGGGCATGGAGGAAATGGGCGCGCAGCTGCGGCAGATGTTCCAGAACCTCGGCGGCGCCAAGACCCAGCGACGCAAGCTGGCGATCAAGCTGGCGCGCCCGCTGCTGGTGGACGAGGAGGCTGGCAAGCTGCTCAACGACGAGGAGTTGCGCGCGCAAGCGATGGAAGCGGCCGAGCAGAACGGCATCGTCTTCATCGACGAAATCGACAAGGTCGCCCAGCGTGGCGACCACGGTCACTCCGGCGTCAGCCGCGAGGGGGTGCAGCGTGATCTGCTGCCGTTGGTCGAAGGCTCCACGGTGTCGACCAAGTACGGTCCGATCAAGACCGACCACATGTTGTTCATCGCCTCCGGTGCGTTCTCGCTGGCCAAACCATCAGACCTGATCCCCGAACTGCAGGGCCGCCTGCCCATCCGCGTGGAGTTGTCGGCGCTGTCGGTGGAGGACTTCAAGCGCATCCTGCGCGAGCCGCACAACGCCCTGACCAAGCAATACGTGGCGCTGCTGGGGACCGAAGGGGTCACCATCGAGTTCACCGACTCCGGAATCGACCGCCTGGCCGAGATGGCTTTTGCCGTCAACGAACGCACCGAGAACATCGGCGCCCGCCGCCTGCACACGGTGATGGAGCGGCTGCTGGAGAAGATTTCCTATGAAGCGGCTGACAAGTCTGGCGAAAAATACGTCATCGACGCCGAACATGTCGACAACAGCCTTAAAAGTCTCGTAAAAGACGAGGACTTGAGCCGCTATATCCTGTAGCCCGGTGAGGGCGGCAGCAATCTGGTAAAATGGTGACCGTGAACAACGTCATTGAACTGAAAACCACCGGCCAGCGCGCGCAACTGCGCGAGGCGCAGAAGAACCGTACCCTGGTGCGCCTGTGGCGCGAAGACCTGGAGCACGGCAGCTTCTGCGGTTACGTGGGCGGCGTGGGGCGAGAATTCTTTCTGTTGTGGGTGGTCGGCGACGGCATCACCTACGACGGCATGTACGTCATGCGCCATCGTGACGTCACCGAGCTGGAAGCACCCGACAAGCACCACGCCTTCTTTGCCAAGGCGTTGGCGCTCAAGCAGCTTGAGCCGGCCAACTTGCCGGGCTTTCCGCTGGACGGCATCCGCGAGGTGGTGCAGGCCGCCGGTGCGTACGCGCCGATCATCGGCGTGCACGTGGACAGCGAGGAAGAAGCCGAGGTGTGCTACATCGGCCGTTTGGCCAGCACCGAGGACGAAGGCTTCTACATGCAGGAGTTGAGCCCCGACGCCGAGTGGATGCGCGAAGTCTCCTTCTTCACTTGGGACGAAGTCTCCACCATCAGCATCGAGGACAGCTACGCGCAGTCGCTGCTGGCCGTCGGCGGCCCGGCGCCCGCGCTGCAACAGGCCGACACCGAGCTCGGTCACGCGCAGTCGGCGCACGATCCGTCGTAGCTCCACGTCGACGCCAGTCGACGCGCAAGCGCGCGGCGGTTGCCGCCAACGCTTTTTGTGCACGGCATGCACGCCGTGCAAGACCAAGGGCAGGATCGGCGGTGTCGCCGGCGGCAGCCAAGCGGCTAAGCTTGCCACCCAACGCGCCAGCCCCGCGCTCCGGAAGCAAGGCATGACCCGCATCGTCGTCGTCGGCAGCATCAACATGGATCTGGTCACCCAGGCGCCACGCTTTGTCGGCCCCGGTGAAACCATCCTCGGCGAACGCTTCCTCACCGTGCCCGGCGGCAAGGGCGCCAACCAGGCCGTGGCCGCCGCCCGGCTGGGCGCCGAGGTGGCACTGGTAGGTGCCACGGGCGCGGGCGCCTTCGGCCAGCAACTGCGCGCGAGCTTGGCCCACGAGGGCATCGACCTGAGCCACGTCGTGCAGCTGGGCGACTGCGCCAGTGGTACCGCCTCCATCACCGTGGCTGGCGGCGAGAACCAGATCATCGTCGTACCGGCGGCCAACGCGCGTGTCAGTCCGGCCCAGGTGGAGTCCGCCCGCGACCTGATCGCCGATGCCGACGCGGTGCTGGTGCAGATGGAAATACCACTGGAAACGGTGGAGGCCACGTTGCGCCTGGGGCATCGGCTGGGCACAGCGGTGATCCTCAATCCGGCGCCAGCGCACCATCTGCCCGCCGACTGGCTCAAGCTGGCACGCTACGTCACGCCCAACCAGCACGAGCTGGCGCTGTTGCTCGGTGCAGACCCGACCGAGGACTTCCGCCGGGTCATGCAGCGCTCGCCGTGCCCGGTGGTGCTCACCCATGGCAGCGATGGCGCCTGGTATCGCGAACGCGGCGAACCGGTCCACCAGAGCGGCTTCAAGGTCGAGGTGGTCGACAGCACCGGCGCCGGCGACACGTTCAACGCCGCGCTCGCCGTGTTCATGCAGCAAGGCTTGGCCACTGCGGTACGCAAGGCCTGCGCCGCCGCTGCGCTGTCGGTGGGCAAGCTCGGCGCGCAAGAGGGCATGCCCACACGCGAGGCGCTGGACGATTTCCTGCGTCGCGCCGGCTGACCGGCGTACCACTACTTGCCGATGCAGAAGCTGCCGAAGATTGCGCCGAGCAAATCGTCGCTGCTGTAGTTGCCGGTGATCTCGCCCAGGGCCTGCTGCGCCTGGCGCAACTCATCAGCCGCCAGCTCGCCGGCCCTGTGCTCCAATTGCCCGGCCGCGGCCTGCAGGTGCTGATCGACGCGCTGCAGCGCCAACACGTGGCGGCGGCGGGCGCTGAAGGCGCCTTCACCGCCGCCCTCGCCGGCGAGTGATTTCAGCACCGCGCGCAGCGCATCCAGGCCGACGCCGGTTTTCGCCGACGCCCACAGCCAGTGGGCATCGCCCCGGCGCTCTTCATGCGCCGCGCCGCCATCGCAATCGATCTTGTTGACCAGCACCACGCGCTGCGCCCCGGGCGCAAGCGCGGCAAACAGCATCTGGTCGGCGTCGGCGCTGGCCGCGTCGGTCACCAGCAGGCCGACGTCGGCACGCTGCAGCTCGCCGCGGGCGCGCCGCACGCCTTCGCGCTCCACCTCGTCACAGGTCTCGCGCAAGCCTGCGGTGTCGGCCAGCTCCAGCGCCACGCCGTCCAGGCTGACGCTGGCATGCAGCACATCCCGGGTGGTGCCGGCAGCGGCGTTGACGATGGCGCGGTCGCTGCCGGCCAGGGCGTTGAGCAGGCTGGACTTGCCGGCATTGGGGCGACCTATGATGACCACGCGCAGGCCGTCCGCCAGGCGCAGGCCGCGCTCGGCGGCGTGCAGCAGGCTGCCCAGGTCAGCACGCACAGCGGCCAGCGCGTCGGCAATGGCCGGGTCGGCGAGAAAGTCGATTTCCTCTTCCGGGAAATCCATCGCCGCCTCGATATGCACGCGCACGCCGATCAGACTTTGCAGCAATGCCTCGACCCGGCGCGAGAACACCCCCTGCATCGATTGCAGCGCGGCGCGTGCGCCGCCGAGCGAGCGCGCGGCGATCAGGTCGGCGACGGCTTCGGCCTGGGCCAGGTCAAGCTTGCCGTTGAGGAACGCGCGTTGGGTGAACTCGCCGGGCCGTGCCAGTCGCGCCCCCAGTTCGCACACCCGAAGCAGCAGCTGGTCCAGCAGCACGGCACTGCCGTGGCCTTGCAGTTCCAGCACGTGCTCGCCGGTGTAGGACGCCGGTGCCGGAAAGTGAATGAGCAAGCCACGGTCGATCAAGGCGCCAACGCCGTCGCGCAGGTCGACAAAATGCGCGTGTCGCGGCAACGGCGGCTTGCCCAGCAGCGCCAACGTGATGCCCGGCACCGCCGGTCCGGATACACGCACCACACCGACACCGGCCGCCCCTGGCGCGGTGGCGATGGCGGCAATGGTGTCGGCGGCGCTCATGCGTGGACTGTAGGCGAAACGCATCGGCAGCGCCCCGTTTGTCGGGGCGCTGCGCAGGTCAGGCCGGCTTGGCGACCACATCCTCGCGATCGACGTGATGGGTGATCCACCACTGCTGGCCGAGGCCAACGATGCCGTTGACCGCGTAGTACAGGCACAGGCCGGCGGGGAAGAAGGCGAACATCACCGTGAACAGCAACGGCATCACCTTCATCATCTTCGCCTGGGTCGGATCCATGCCGGCGGCGACCGGGTTCAGCCATTGCGTGCCCAGCATCACGATCGCGTAGATGATCGGCAGGATGTAGAGCGGGTCAGGCGCACTCAGGTCCGGAATCCACAGGAACGCGGCGTGGCGCAGTTCCAGCGAGTACTCCAGCACGTAAAACAGGCCATAAAACACCGGCATGGTGATCAGCACCGGCAGGCAGCCACCCATCGGGTTGACCTTTTCCTTCTTGTACAGCTCCATGGTGGCTTGCTGCATCTTCTGCTTGTCGTCGCCGTAACGCTCCTTGAGCGCCTTGATGCGCGGCGCCAGCTTGCGCATCTTGGCGCTGGAGCGGTACTGCACCGCCGTCAGTTTCCAGGTCAGGCCCTTGATCAGCAACACCAGCAGGATGATCGCCACGCCCCAGTTCGGCGCGATGCCATGCAGGAACGACAACACCGCGTGCATGGGGACGGCGATGATCTTGAGCATGCCGTAATCAATGGTCAGGTCCAGCCCCGGCGCGACGGCGTCCAGCTTGCCTTGCACGTTCGGACCCACATACAGCCGCGCCTGCGCATCCAGCGACTGCCCCGGCGCCACGTGCAGTGCCGGCCCCACGGCGCGGATCAGATACCGCGGCTGCGCGCTGCCGGCATCGACCGTCTGCGTGACGTAGTGCGTGGCCTGGTTGGCCGGCGGAATCCACGCGGCGAAGAAGTACAACCGCAGCATGGCCGCCCAACCACCGGAGATGGTGCGGTCCAGGCGGTCCTTGGCTTCGGCGAAATCCTTGAACGACAGCTTCTCGAACTTCTCGCCGGTGTACCAGGCTGCGCCCTGGAAGCTGCGGGTTTCCGGATCGATATAACTCTTGAGCCAGTTCGCCGCCTTGGGCGGCTGCACGCGCAGGAACTGCTCGTAGGCGTTGCCCGCCCACGGTGCACTGCTGGCGTTGTCAATGCGCTGGGTAAGGGCGATCTCATAGCTGCCACGTTTGAAGGTGTAGGTCTTGGTGACCTTCAGCCCGGCCGCGTCGGCCCAGGTGAGCGCCACCTTTAGCGTGTCCTGTCCCGGCGCCAGGGAGTAGTTGTCGCGCTCGGCGTGAAACAGTGCCAGGTGATTGGGCTGGTGCGCGGGGTCGGAGTCCGAACTGCTGACCAGTCCGCTCTGCGCCACGAAATAGGTGGGTTGGGCGGTGTTGAGCAGCACGGTTGCCGGCGGATGCGGTGCCTTGTGCGTCGGCGCGCGTGCCGGGTAGGCCAGCAACTCGGCACGCACCAGGCTGCCGCCGCGCGTGTCCAGCGTCAGGTCGAGCACATCGGTGCGCACGGTGACCTGCGGCGCGGCGGGCAAGGCCGTCGGCGCGTTTGCCAGGCTCGCGGCCGGCGCGAGTGCCGGCGTCGCCAGCTCGCCGGGGATGGCGACCGGCAGACTGGCATCCGCGCTGGTGCCGCTGGCAACCGGCGCAGCGCTGGTGGCGACCGTGGGCGGGGGCGTGCTGTAGTCCTTTTCCCAGGCAAGAAACAGGAAGTAGGACACCGCCAGCAAGGCGAACATCAGGAAGGTACGAGTTTGGTTCATCGGCAAGGCAAATCCGGTGGCCGCGCCGTGGCGAGCCACGAGCAGGGCAGAAACAGCAAGTCAACGCACGATTGTGGCGGTCGCGCCGGTTCCCTTCAATGCCGGTGGCGGCCTGTTGGCAGAGTCAAGCAGCCGCTTCCACAGGCTGTCCATCTCCGCCAGCAGCTCGCTGCCAGCCACGCCGGCAGCCTGTTCGCGCGCCATCACCATCACGTCGATCGCCGGCAATTGCGTGCGGATGCGACGAAACGACTCGCGCACCAAGCGCTTGATGCGGTTGCGCTCGACGGCGCGTTTGGACACGCGTTTGGAAATGGCCAGCCCCAG
>JBDTIE010000308.1:0-11085 GCA_039936515.1 Rhodanobacter sp.
CGGTTCTGATGCGTGACGTTGCCAAGATACTTGGCCGCCACCCACACCTGACCGATGATTTCCGCCGGCGACAGGTTGCGGTTGAAGCCTTGCGCGCCTGTCGAACAGAAACTGCAATTGAGCGCACAGCCTATTTGCGAGGACACGCACAACGTGCCGCGCGTCGGCTCGGGTATGTACACCGTCTCGATGGCGTTGCCGCTGTCCATGCCCAGCAGCCACTTGTGCGTGCCGTCGGTGGCAACCTTGTCCAGCAGCGTCCTGGGCACACCAATGGTGCACACCTCGGCGAGCTTGGCGCGCAGCGCCTTGCCCACGTCGGTCATGTTCTCGAAGTCGTCTTCCAGGTCGTGGTAGATCCACTTCATCACCTGTTCGGCGCGATACGGCTTCTCGCCGATTTGCGTGAAGAAATCACGCAGACCTTGGCGATCCAGATCGAGCAGATTGACCTTGGTGGATGACGAGACCGCAGCCTGGTTCACAACATACCTCAGCGTGAATGGATGTCCGTCGCCGCGAAGAAATAGGCGATTTCCGCCGTGGCGGTATCGGCGGCATCCGACCCGTGTACGGCATTGGCATCAATTGAATCGGCAAAGTCGGCGCGGATTGTCCCGGGCGCGGCTTCCTTCGGGTTGGTGGCGCCCATGAGCTCGCGGTGCTTGAGGATGGCATTGTCGCCTTCCAGCGCCTGAATCATGACCGGACCGGAAATCATGAACTCGACCAAAGGCTTGAAGAACGGCCGCGCGCTGTGCACGGCATAGAAACCTTCAGCCTCCTTGCGCGACAACTGATGCATGCGCGCAGCGATGACCTTCAGGCCGGCCTGCTCGAAGCGCGCGTAGATCTGACCGATGACGTTCTTGGCGACGGCATCGGGTTTGATGATGGATAACGTGCGCTCCAGCGCCATACAAGTGCTCCGGATAAGTCGGATGGTAGAAAAAGCAGGGGGTCAACCACAGGGAACCGCGACCTGCCGGCTCCCCGACACAGGTAGGTTCACAAAAGCTTGACGGATTCTACCGCATCTGGAAATGCCGTGTTTTGTGCGCAACGTCGCAGTTTGACGCTGGCCAAGCGGCTCGCGTATGCTCAAACGATCGTTTGAATGACAAGCACCGCTGGAGCGCCACGTGAACGCCTCCGTGTCCACGAAAGATCGCATTCTCGGCGCCGCCGAGGTGCTGTTCGCGCAGCGCGGGTTCGAGGGGGTGTCATTGCGGCAGCTCACCAGCGCCGCTGGCGTCAACCTGGCAGCGGTCAACTACCACTTTGGTTCCAAGGACCGGCTGGTTGAACAAGTGTTCCGGCGGCGGCTGGATGCCCTCAATGCGCAACGCTTGGCCGCGTTGGCCACCGTCCGCGACAAGCCGGAAACCTCGCTGGAAAACGTGCTGGCGGCATACATCAGGCCGGCGCTGGAGTTGTCGCACGACGAGGGTGGCGCGCTGTTCATGCGCGTGCTGGCGCGCGCATTTGCCGAACATGACGATCGCCTGCGCCAGTTCCTGTCGGAAAACTATGGCCACGTCATGCGCCAGTTCACCGCAGAATTCGCGCGCCTGCTGCCGCAGTTGGGCAAGTCCGAACTGTATTGGCGCATCGACCTGGTGACAGGCGCACTGACCCACGCGATGTCCGGGTTCGGCATGATCCAGAGACCCAAGGATGTCAGCGAGGACGCCCACCGCGAGCAAACCACGCAACATCTGATCCGATTTGCCGTCGCCGGCTTGAGTCATCCGTGATGGCGCCTATTGCGCCTTCGTGGCCAAGCCGAGCGCCGGTCCAACCTGTCTTGTGTCCAATTGGAGAATGCCCATGACCGCCGCTTCGTCAACCTTTCGCGCCTTGCGCATCCGCAAAGCCGCCGTGCTGGGTGCCGGCGTCATGGGCGCGCAGATCGCCGCACACCTGACCAATGCCGGCGTCGAGACCGTACTGTTCGACCTGCCCGCAAAGGAAGGCCCCAGCAGTGGCATCGCGCTGAAGGCCATCGCCAACCTCGCCAAGCTCTCTCCAGCACCGCTGGCGGACAAGGCCCTGGCGGCGTCGATCATCCCGGCCAACTACGACGATGACCTCGACCACTTGCGGGATGTGGATCTGGTCATCGAGGCCATCGCCGAGCGCATGGACTGGAAGCTGGATCTCTATGCCAGGATCGCCGCCCATTTGGCGCCGGGCGCGATCATTGCCTCAAACACCTCCGGCTTGTCGATCAACGCGCTGGCCGAGGCGTTGCCCGAAGCCATGCGTCACCGCTTCTGCGGCGTGCACTTCTTCAACCCGCCGCGCTACATGCATCTGGTCGAACTGATCCCGACCAGGCTCACCGACCCGGACGTGGTTGAAGGCCTCGAGGCGTTCCTGACCACCACCATCGGCAAGGGTGTGGTGATCGCCATGGACACGCCCAACTTCATCGGCAACCGCATCGGCGTGTTCTCGATGCTGGCCACCATGCACCACACGCAACAGTTCAAGCTTGGCTTCGACACTGTCGACGCGCTGACCGGCCCGGCGATCGGCCGTCCCAAGAGTGCCACCTATCGCACCGCCGACGTGGTTGGCCTGGACACCATGGCGCATGTCATCAAGACCATGGCCGACACCCTGCCCGACGATCCGTGGCACGAATACTTCAAGGCACCTGCGTGGCTCTCCGCCCTGATCGACAAGGGCGCACTGGGACAGAAGACCGGCGCCGGGTTCTATCGCAAGGTCGGCAAGGACATCGTCGTCCTCGACGTGGCCGCGCAGGACTACCGGCCGTCCGTGCAAAAGCCGTCCGATGAAGTCGCCGCGATTCTCGCCATCAAGGATCCAGCGGACAAGTTTGCCAAGCTGCGCGCTTGCAGCGATCCGCAGGCGCAGTTCCTGTGGGCCACTTTCCGCGACTTGTTCCATTACAGCGCGTACCACCTGGCCGACATCGCCGACACCGCGCGCGACGTCGATCTTGCCATCCGCTGGGGCTACGGCTGGAAGCTTGGTCCGTTTGAGACATGGCAAGCCGCGGGCTGGCAGCAGGTCGCAAAGTGGATCAAGGAGGACATTGAAGCCGGCAAGGCGATGAGTAAGGCACCGTTGCCGGCATGGGTCACCGATGGCCGTAAAGCCGTCCATACGCAGGAAGGTTCGTGGTCTGCCAGCGGCGCCAGTTACAAGCCGCGCTCCCAGCACCCGGTGTACCTGCGCCAGTTGTTCCCCGATTCGATCCTTGGCGAGAAATTCGATACCGGCACCACCGTGTGGGAGAACGGCGGCGTGCGGCTGTGGACGCTCGGCGATGACGGCATCGGCATCGTGTCGTTCAAGACCAAGATGCACACGGTCAATGACCAGGTGCTTGACGGCATCCAGCACGCGCTCGACATCGCCGAGCAACAGTTCAAGGCAGTTGTCATCTGGCAACCCGGCGAGCCGTTTTCCGCCGGCGCCGATCTCAAGGGTGCGCTCGGCCTCCTGCAAGGCGGCAAGTTCGACGATTTCGAGAAGATGGTCGCCAATTTCCAGCGCACCAGCATGCGCATCAAGTACTCGCTGGTTCCGGTGGTGTCGGCCGTGCGCGGCCTGGCACTCGGCGGCGGTTGCGAGTTCCAGATGCACTCGGCGCGCACCGTTGCGGCGCTGGAAAGCTATATCGGCCTGGTCGAAGCCGGTGTCGGCCTGCTGCCGGCCGGTGGCGGCTTGCACGAACTGGCGCTGCGCGCGGGCATCGCCAACCCGGCCGACCCGTTCGAGGCATTGAAAAAGGTGTTCGAAACCGTGGCGATGGCCAAGGTCTCGGCAAGCGCCTTCGAGGCAAAAAGCCTTGGCCTGCTGCGCGACAGCGACGTGGTGGTGTTCAACGCATGGGAGCTGCTGTACGTGGCCAAACAGGTGGCCTCCGCGCTGGCGCAGAGCGGCTATCGCCCGCCGCTTCCGGCGCGTGCCATCCCGGTTGCCGGCGACGTCGGCACCGCCACGTTCAAGGCCTCGTTGGCGAACATGCAGGCAGGCTATTTCGTCTCACCACACGACGTGGATATCGCCACGCGCATAGCCGACACGCTCTGCGGCGGCGCCATCGAGCGCGGATCGCTGGTGGACGAGGAATGGCTGCTGGCGCTGGAGCGCAAGCATTTCGTCGAGCTGGCAAAAACCGAGAAAACCCAGGCCCGCATCGCGCACATGATGGCGACGGGTAAACCGCTCAGGAACTGATAGAGCAGGCAATGGGTAATGGAGAAGCGGAAGAGCCCGAAACCCACCCCTTCCGCACACCGAACCTTTTTTGAATTCAGCAAAGCCGGCATCACGAAACAGCCGGGAAAACGTTCCCATTCCCTGTCCTCTATTCCCCAGTCCCCATTCCCCATTCCCGGCTTTCGGAGAAAGCAAATGACCAAGCAAGTGCAAGACGCCTACATCGTGGCCGCCACCCGCACACCGGTTGGCAAGGCGCCGCGTGGCGTGTTTCGCAACACCCGGCCTGACGACATGCTTGCGCACGTCATCCGCGCGGTGATGGCGCAGGCGCCCGGGATCGATCCGGCACGCATTACCGACGTCATCATCGGCTGTGCCATGCCCGAGGCCGAGCAAGGCATGAACGTGGCACGCATCGGTGCATTGCTGGCCGGCCTGCCCGACACCGTGCCAGGGGTCACCATCAACCGCTTCTGCTCATCGGGCCTGCAGTCGGTGGCAATGGCGGCCGATCGCATCCGCCTGGGTGAGGCCGACCTGATGTTGGCCGGCGGCACAGAAAGCATGAGCATGGTGCCGATGATGGGCCACAAGGTTGCCATGAACCCGGCCATCTTCAACGACGAGAACATCGGCATCGCCTACGGCATGGGCATCACCGCCGAGAACGTCGCCAAGCAGTGGAAAGTCAGCCGCGAACAGCAAGACGCATTCTCGGTCGAAAGCCACCGCCGCGCGCTGGCTGCGCAGGCCGCCGGCGAATTCAAGGACGAGATCACTCCGTTCCAGCTTGACGACCACTATCCCGACCTGGCAAGGCGCGACATCCGCACCGATGACCGCGTGGTCGAAAGCGACGAAGGTCCACGCGCGGGCACCAGCATGGAAGTGCTGGCCAAGCTGCGTACTGTCTTCCGCAATGGCCAGTTCGGTGGCACCGTCACCGCCGGCAACTCCAGCCAGATGTCCGACGGCGCCGGCGCGGTGCTGGTCGCCAGCGAACAGGCAATGAAGGACTACAACCTGACCCCGCTCGGCCGCTTCGTCGGCTTTGCGGTCGCCGGCGTGCCGCCCGAAGTCATGGGCATCGGACCAAAGGAAGCCATTCCCAAGGCGCTGAAACAAACCGGCATGACCCAGCAGCAGATGGACTGGATCGAGCTCAACGAGGCTTTCGCCGCCCAGGCCCTGGCTGTCATCGGCGACCTCGGCCTGGACCCGGCCAAGGTCAACCCGCTGGGCGGCGCCATTGCACTGGGTCATCCGCTGGGCGCCACCGGCGCGGTACGTATCGCCACACTGCTGCACGGCATGCGCCGGCGCAAGCAGAAGTACGGCATGGTAACCATGTGCATCGGAACGGGCATGGGCGCCGCGGGCGTGTTCGAGGCGCTTTGAGCGCGCGTCATCAGAACCAGCGGCATAGGGTCAGCGTCCAGGCCGGATCGCCTGCCAGCGATACCCAGGCTGCCAGTGCGGTGCAGCCGCGTCGGATCGCGGGCGCCGCCACGCCTCACGCGCGCCTGCTCAGCGTGATGTGCGCGGCAGCGGTCTGCATGCTCGACGCCAAAGCAGGCAAAATACGCAGTTAACCCTGTTGACCATGGAATCCAATCTTGAGTCGTATCCCATCCGAGCCGTCCATGCCCGGGGACCTGCTGCAGCGCCTGCGCGCGGCAGTGTCGCTGCTGGAAACCGTCGCCGCCGACCGCTGTGTCCTGGACCAGCTGCCGGCTGAAGACCGCCAGGCGCTGCATCGCGCCGTGGCGCAGGTGTATCACCCGGAGCCGGGTGCGCGGCGGGTCCAGCTCAAGGCGGCGGAAAAGGCGCGTCACGCGGCGAAAATCGCCACCGAGGACGCGGCGCTCAACCGTACCGGCATCCGCGCCCTGCGCCGACGCCCGGTGTTCACCACGCCAGGTCAGTTCGCGCCCGAAGGCTTCGTGCCGCAGGACATCACCCCCGCTGACGATGCCGCGCAACCACGCGAGGCGATCGAGCCGCGGCATTGCTACGTGTGCAAGCGCAAGTATGTCTCGCTGCATTTTTTCTACGATCAAATGTGCCCGGAGTGTGCGGCGTTCAACTACGCCAAGCGCGCGGAAACCGCAGACCTGCGCGGCCGCGTGGCGCTGTTGACAGGTGGGCGCGTGAAGATCGGATACCAGGCCGGGCTCAAGCTGTTGCGCGCCGGCGCGGAGCTTATCGTCACGACGCGCTTTCCACGTGACTCGGCGGCGCGCTACGCCAGCGAGGCGGACTTCGCCCAGTGGGGACAGCGGCTGCAGATCTTCGGCCTGGACTTGCGTCACACGCCCAGCGTGGAGGCGTTTTGCCATGAGCTGCTGGCAACCCGCCAGCGGCTGGATTTCATCATCAACAACGCCTGCCAGACCGTCCGCAGGCCGCCGGATTTCTACGCGCACATGATGGCCGGCGAGACCGCCGCATTGCACGACATGCCCGAACACTTGCGCGGATTGGTCGGTCACTACGAAGGTTTACGCGGCGCGAACATCCTGAGCCGAACCGACACGACGTTGCTCGAAAGCGATGCCCGGGACGCAGATTTCCCCGGCTTGGCGCGCGCTGCGGAGCTGTCGCAAATGCCGCTGCTGCCGGAGGAATTGCTGGCCCAAAGCCACCTGTTTCCCGAAGGCCGGCTCGATCAGGACCGGCAACAGGTCGACCTGCGCGAGCGCAACTCGTGGCGGCTGCTGATGGCCGAGGTGCCCTCAGTGGAGTTGCTGGAGGTGCAACTGGTCAATGCCATCGCACCATTCATCATCAACGCGCGATTGAAACCGCTGATGCTGCGCACGTCCGAACACGACAAGCACATCGTCAACGTCTCGGCGATGGAAGGCCAGTTTTACCGCAATTTCAAGACCACGCGTCACCCGCATACGAACATGGCCAAGGCTGCGCTGAACATGATGACGCGTACGGCTGCAACCGATTACCACAACGACGGCATCCACATGAATTCGGTGGACACCGGCTGGGTCACGGACGAAGATCCGGTCGCCCTGGCGGCGAAGAAGGTGCGCGAGGAACGTTTTCATCCGCCGCTGGACATCATCGACGGCGCCGCGCGCATCGTCGATCCGATCATCAGCGGCATCAACACCGGCGCGCATGTATGGGGACAGTTTCTCAAGGACTACCGCCCCACGCATTGGTAAGTGCCGCTCAGAGCCAGCGGGCAAGCCGACGACCGAGGCCACGCTGGTGCGCCGGCTTTGCCCCATTCGCAATGCAGCGTGAAGGCCGCCGTTTGCGTGGCTACCAAGGCGTTCATGTTCACACCAGCTTTCCCGTGGTCACGGCAGAGTGCCCGGAACAGGCGGGAGCAGGATCGTGATGCGCAACGTGCTTTGGGCTGGACTGGCCATGATCACCGTGCTTGCCGTGGCCGGATGCGGGGCCGGTGCACGTCTGACGGTTCGCGACGGCACCGGTCCCGATCCAGTACTGCCGCCACCGACCCGCTCACTGCTGCCCTCCGTGCACATTGCCAAGGCCGTCGGCTGGCCACCCGCGACAACTCCAATCGCTGCGACTGGGCTGAGCGTTCACGCGTTCGCCCGCGGGCTTGATCACCCACGCTGGCTGTACGTGCTGCCCAATGGCGACGTGCTGGTCGCCGAGAGCAACGCGCCGGACAGGCCCAACGACGCCAAGGGCATCAAGGGTTGGGTGATGAAGAAGGTGATGGCCCGCTCCGGTGCGCTCACGCCCAGCGCCAACCGCATCACCCTGCTGCGCGACGCCGATGGCGACGGCGTGGCCGAGACCCGCAGTGTGCTGTTGCACGGTTTGAATTCGCCCTTTGGCATGGCCCTGGTCGGCGACACACTGTATGTGGCCGACACCGATGCCCTGCTGCGCTTCCCGTACGTGCGCGGCGCGCTCTCCATTTCCGTGCCTGGTGTGAACGTGGTGACATTGCCGGGAGGTCCCGTCAACCATCATTGGACCAAGAACATCCTGGCCAGCGCCGATGGCAAGGTCATGTATGTCACGGTCGGCTCGAACAGCAATGTCGCCGAGAGGGGTATGGCGCTTGAAGCTGGCCGCGCCCGGATCCTTGCCGTTGACTTGGCCACCGCAACCAGTCGCCCGTTTGCAACTGGCTTGCGCAACCCTAACGGCATGGCTTGGCAGCCGCAGACCGGCGCGTTGTGGACGGTGGTCAACGAACGCGACGAACTCGGCAGCGACCTGGTGCCGGACTATCTCACCTCCGTGCGTGATGGTGGCTTCTACGGCTGGCCATACAGCTACTACGGCCAACACGTGGACACCCGTGTCAATCCGCAAAACCCGACGCTGGTGGCCTCGGCCTTGGCGCCGGATTACGCCTTGGGTCCGCATACTGCGTCTCTGGGGCTGGCGTTCTACGATGCTGACCTGCTGCCATCGCGATACCGTGATGGTGCATTCATCGGCCAGCATGGGTCGTGGAACCGCAAGCCGCGAAGCGGCTACAAGGTGATCCACGTGCCGTTTGCCAACGGTGTGCCCGCCGGTCCGCCAAGCGACGTGCTGAGCGGCTTCGTTGATTCCGACGGCAACGCCCGTGGTCGTCCGGCAGGCGTGGCCGTGGACAGCCGCGGCGCCCTGCTGGTCGCCGACGACGTGGGAAACGTGATCTGGCGCGTAACACCCGCCGGCACGCCAACTTCGCCGTCATCCACGGCTGACCCTGCCGTGCACGTGCATCATTGAAACAGCGGTGATTGATTGCCCACTGTCGATGCCTACTACCATGGCACGATGTTGAAGCGCGACAAATGGATGCCGTTACGTGGAGATGATCCCGTGCCCAGAGCGATTGTGTGCCAGTCCCGGGCTGCCGACGGCAAGCGCGGCGCGAATACCATCGGACGCTCTTCTTGACCACTGAGCTACAGGAAATCTGCATTCCGGTTGCCGACCTGCGCATTGGCATGTTCGTGTGCCGGCTGGACCGACCTTGGCAGGGCACGCCATTCCCGCTGCAGGGAGTGGAGATCCTGCGCGACAGCGATTTGGCCCTGTTGCGCGAGTGGTGCAGTCAGGTCTACGTCGATGCGCGGCGCGAACTGATCGACTCGCCGCAACTTGCGCTCAAGCGCACGCGCCTGGACAAGTCGCGCTTCGCCGGGTCGGCACACTACGCCGAACCGGTGGCGTTCGACGTCGAAATGCCGCGCGCGACACAGGCGCTGGACAGCGCCACGGCAATGGTCGAACACATGTTTGCCGAAGTGCGCGATGGCCGCGAGTTGTCGGCGGAATACGTCGAGCAGACCCTGCGTCCGGTGGTGGCCAGTGTCTTGCGCAGCCCGGATGTATTGCTGTGGATCGAAGGCTTGCGCACGCACGACAGCTACACCTGGAAGCACGCAATCGGCTGCAGCGTCCTTGCGGCGGTGTTCGGTCGGCACATGGGTTTTGCCGAGGACACCATCCTGAGCCTGGCCGCCGGTGGCCTGCTTATGGACGTCGGCAAGACCCGCGTGGCGGAAGCCATCTTGCAGAAACCTGGCGCGCTCGATGTTCAAGAGATGGCACTGGCACGCAGGCACGTCCAATATGGCCTGGACATTCTGGCCAGTTCCGGCATCACTGATGAGGATGTGGCCGACATCGTGCGCAGCCACCACGAGCGCCACGACGGCAGCGGCTATCCCGGTCACCTGGCCGGCAGTGCCGTGCCGCTGACCGGGCGCATGCTTGGTCTGATCGATGCCTACGATGCGATGACCAGCGTGCGCCCCTGGCGCCCGGCGCTCTCGCAGCATCGTGCGCTTCGGGAGATCTATGCCGGACGCGGCACGGCGTTTCAGGCCGAACTGGTCGAGCAGTTCCAGGTGTGCCTTGGTGTCTACCCCACCGGCTCCATGGTCGAACTGTCCACCGGCGAGATTGCGGTGGTCATGGCGCAGAACAGCGTGCGCCGGCTGCGGCCGAAGGTCATCATCCTCAGTGCTGCCGACAAGCGGCCGCTGGCAGACTTCAAGAGCGTCGATTTGATGCAGCTAGGCGAAGGCGCGGACATTGCGCGCACACTGGTGGCCGGAGACCATGGGTTCGATCCGGCCGAACTATTCCTGCGCTGAACGGACATCCATGCTCAATCGCCCCGCGCTGTACGCCGCCATTACCGCCAGTATCGCCGACGCCGCCGCGGGTGGGCACTTTGCCGTGATCTTCGTGCGCGTGCATGGGCTGCGCGAAGCCTGCCTGCGTCACGGCTACGCCTACGGCGAACGTGCCGAGGCGCAGGCAGCGGCCGTCATTGCCGGCGCACTGCGTGCTGGCGACCAGTTGTTCCGCGCCGGCGCAGACCGCTTTTTCGTGTTGCTGCCACAGGTACGGAATGTCGGGCACGCGATGCTGGCCACCGCCAGCCTGACCAGCGCATTCGAGCACCCTGTGGGCGACGGGGAGTCAGCGTGGCGCGCGCGCGTCATCTGCGGCGTCGCGTTGTATCCGGAGCACGGCACCGAGCCGGATCTGCTGTGCCGGCGCGCGGAAATGGCACACGACGAGGCGCGCCGGCGCGGCGATCAGCAAGCCGCCTATCAGCCGGGCGAGACCTCGATCGAGATACTGTATGACGAGCTGCGCGACGCCATCGACGGCAACCGGCTACAGGCGTGGTTCCAGCCGATCCATAATCTGCAAACTGGGCGTATCGCCGGTGCCGAATCGTTGGCACGCTGGCACAGTGCGCGCCACGGCGACGTGTCACCGGCCAGCTTCGTGCCGTTTGCCGAGCACAGCAACCTTATCGGCGCGCTGACGCGCTGGAGCATCAACGCTACCTTGCGCGACGTCGCAGCGATGCCGGGCACCCAGGACATGGGATTCGCCATCAACCTTTCGCCGCGC
>JBDTIE010000309.1:0-4406 GCA_039936515.1 Rhodanobacter sp.
GCCAATGGATTCCGCATCCGCATCCCGATACAGCTGCCAGACGCCACCCACACTGAAGTTGCCCAAGCCGTGCGTCGTTGGCGCGCCCGGTTGACCACCACCGTGCCCAGCGACAAACCGGAAATCAGCCGGTTGCGGCGCGGGAAATGGTCGGCGCGCGGCCCGGTGCCGGGCGGAAACTCGCTGACCAGCGCACCGTGCGCGGCAATGCCGTCGGCCAGCGTCTGGTGCTTGTGCGGGTAGACCCGGTCCGGGCCGGTGCCCATCACCGCCAGCGTCAGACCGCCAACCTCCAGTGTGGCTGCGTGCGCGGCGGCGTCGATGCCGTCGGCCAGCCCGCTGGTGACGGCAAACCCTGCCTGCGCCAGCGCGCGCGCGAAGACGCCGGCGTGGGCGACACCACTGGCGCTCGCCGCGCGCGCGCCGACGATCGCCACTTGCGGGTACAACAAGGCGCTGGTGTCGCCGACGACGAACAGCGCTGCCGGCGGCTGTGGGATGTGCTCCAGCTGCGGCGGGAAATCGGCGTCGATGCAGCGCAACAGCCGATGCCCCGGCGTGGCCAGCCAAGCCAGGTCGGCGTCCAGCCGCGACTCGTCCGGATGCCGCAGCCAGGCGCGTGCAGCCTCGCTGCAAGCGACCTGTCCGCGCCGCATCTGCGCCAGCGCGGCGTGGATGTCATTGCCTGTGACCTGCAGGCGCTCGCGCAAGCCACCCGGGCCCATGCCCGGCGTACGCAACGCGGTCAGCCAGTCCCGCCAGTGAGCGCTCTCGTCCATGCGGAAAGTTTAGAGGCCCGACACAAACGAACACGGCGCGGTGAAGACCGCGCCGTGTTGTAGGCCACCACCGATAGTGCGGCGCGATTACTCCGGCATGCGCAACTTGGCGTTGATGTGCACCGGTCGCAGACCGTCCATCACCAGGCCATAGCTCACCCGATCAAACGTGCGGAACACCATCACATGTCCGGCAAACTCATCGGGCAACGTCACCTTCTCGCCAACGCCGCGGCGCCAGCTGTTGCTCGCCACGTCGTCGTGGATGGTCTGGCCGGGTTCGTAGATGGCAAAGGTATGGCCGTTCTCCACGCCGCTGTACGCGCCGATGGACAGCATCACCACCTGCCGCGATCCGGCTGCATCCAGCGCATCGGCAAAGCCGATCACGCGCGCCGTCGGCGGCACCGCGCGCGGTGCGTGCGGGTAGAAGTACGGATCATACGGCGTCTCGTCCAACGCCATGATGCGGTCGCCGCTGCGGATTTCCTGGGTGGCGTCCAGCAGCAGCAGGGTCGAGGGGTCACCGCTGCGCAGCGTCTCGGCCATGCCGATCACGCTGACCTCCACGCCCCAGTCAGTGCCGGCGCCAGTGTGTCCGTCATGGCGCGAATCCTCGCTCCACGGCGCGTTGACCATGGCCACATTGCTGTCCAGCGGGTGCGCGAACACGGTCGCTTCCGGCGGCTTGGACACATCGCGCGGATAGGCCTTGAACACATGCGTGGGCCGCACCACCGCCCAGCGCTGGCCGGGTGTGCTGCGCAGGCCGCGCACGTACAGGTTCTGCCCGACCGTGCCGCGCAGACGGGCCTCTTCCAGTCCGACCACATACGGTGCGGAACTGACGGCGCTGGCGTCCATCACCCGCATGTCCTTGAGAAACATGCGCAACTCGGACAGCGGAATGGCCGTGACCGCCTCACTCTCGCGGTGCACGCTTGGCTGCAACGCAAGACGCGGGCCGCCGCCGATGAACGACAGGTTGAGCACGTCGCCCGGGTAGATAAGATGCGGGTTGCGTACCTGGGGATTGGCCTGCCAGATTTCCGGCCACAGCCAGGGTTTAACCAGGAACTTGGCCGAGATATCCCACAACGTGTCGCCGCGGCGGACCGTGTAGGTGTCAGGGTGATTGCTGCGCAGTTGTGCGCTCGCGGCATACACAGCCACGGTGACCAGCATGCCGGCCAGCAACACGATGAGTTTCTTGATCATTGGCGGGAATCCCCCTTCCCCAGATGCTCGGGCGAGTGTAACCGAATCGTTAACGTGCGCAACAGACTGCCGATTGACGTGAAACGCCACGGGCACGGGCCCGGACACGCTACACTTCATGTACAGCATAAGGTGCCACAGGGCTTGGTTTTCGCCGATTTGCCCGCAGTTTCGGCACCCAAGGTGAAGCCATGAGCATTCTTTCCATTCTCGAGTTCCCCGACCCGCGGCTGCGCCGGCACGCCGCGCCCGTGACCGTGTTCGACGCCGCGCTCAAGCAACTGGGCGCGGACATGCTGCAGACCATGTACGCGTCCAACGGCGTCGGCCTTGCCGCCATCCAGGTCAATGTGCAACAGCGCGTGCTGGTGGCCGACATGAGCGATGAGCGCAACCAGCCGCTGGTGCTGGTCAATGCGCAGGTGGTCGAAAAGCGCGGCTCGCAGGTTTACCAGGAAGGTTGCCTGTCCTTTCCGGGCATGTACGCCGACGTCACCCGGGCGCTGGCGATCACGGTCAAGGCGCAGGACCCCGCCGGCAAGGACCTCACGCTGGAGGCGGAAGGTCCGCTGGCAGTGTGCATCCAGCATGAGATCGACCATCTGGATGGCAAGATGTTCGTCGACTATCTGTCCCCACTGAAGCGCTCGCTGTTGCTCAAGCGGCTGGACAAGCAGCGCCGGCAGGCGGCGAGTGCTTGACTAGTCCCCGCGCCGACGACCATCCGTTGCGAGTGGTCTTTGCCGGCACCCCGGAGTTTGCCGTTCCCTGCCTGGCGGCCTGCCGGGCCAGTGCCGCAGACGTCGTGGCGGTGTACACGCAGCCGGATCGACCCGCCGGACGCGGCCGGAATTTGGCGATCAGCCCGGTCAAGCGTGCGGCGCTGGACGCAGGCATCCCCGTCGAGCAACCGCTGTCCCTGAAGTCTGCTGCCGCACGCCAGCGGTTGGCGGACTACCGGCCTGATCTGATGGTGGTGGTCGCCTACGGCTTGATCCTGCCACGCGCGATCCTGGCCACGCCCACGCATGGTTGCTGGAACGTGCACGCCAGCGTGCTGCCGCGCTGGCGTGGCGCGGCGCCGATCCAGCACGCGATCCTGGCCGGCGACGACGAAACAGGCGTCGCCCTGATGCAGATGGATGCGGGCCTGGACACTGGTGCGGTGCTGCTAGAACGGCGCACGCCAATTAGCGCCACTGACACCGGCGGCAGCCTGCACGACCGGCTGGCCTTGCTCGGCGCCGACATGCTGGGCGAAGGCTTGGCGCGACTCATCGCCGGTTCGCTGCCGGCCGCTCGTGCCCAAGCCTGCGACGGCGTGAGTTACGCACACAAGCTGGACAAGGCCCAGGCGCAACTGGATTTTACCCGCCCGGCGACGGCACTCGAACGCCAGGTCCGCGCGTTCGATCCGTGGCCTGTCGCCACCGCGCAAGTGCACGGCGAGATGCTGCGCATCTGGGCTGCGCACGCCATTGCGGAGGATACCGACGCCGCGCCGGGGACGGTGTTGCGCGCCAGTCGCGACGGCATCGACATCGCCTGCGCGCACGGTGCCTTGCGCATCAGCGCGGTGCAGCGCGCCGGCGGCAAGCGGATCGACGTCGCCGACTACCTCAACGCACGCCACGACCTGCGCACCCGCGCGTGAAAGTGGACACCCGCGCGCTCGCCGCCCGTGGCTTGGCCGAGATCGCGCTGCGTGGGACCTCCTTGCGCGAGGTCATGGAGCGCACGGCCCCACGGCTTGCGGACCCGCGCGATCGCGCCCTGCTGATGGCGCTGCTCAGTGACGGCGCGCGCTGGTGGCTGCGCTTTGACGCGGCCATTGATGACCTGCTGGAGAAACCCCTTCGGCACAAGGACCCGGCCATCCACGCGCTGCTGGTGCTGGGTCTGGTGCAACTGGAAGTCCTGCAACTGAACGACTACGCCGCCGTGGCCGCCAGCGTGGAGGCCACCCGGGCGCTCAAGCGCCCGCAACTGGCCGGGCTGGTCAACGCGGTGCTGCGCCGCTGGTTGCGTGAGCGCGAAACCCGCAACGCCCAGCTCGATGCCAAGCCACAGACCCGTCACGCGCACCCGGCGTGGTTGGCGGCGGCCCTGGCCCGTGACTGGCCGCAGCACGCGGACGCGATCATGGCCGCCAACAACACCGAGCCGCCGCTGATGCTGCGCGTCAATCGCCGCCATGGCAGTCGCGATGGGCTTCTGGCCCGCTTGCAAACGGACGGCCATATGGCCACAGCGCACCCGTGGCTGGCCGACGCGCTGGTGCTGGCGCACAGCACGGATGTCACGCGTCTGCCCGGCTTCGCCGACGGTGCGTTTGCAGTGCAGGATGGCGCTGCACAGGTCGCCGCCGACCTGCTCGACGTGCGCGACGGACAACGTGTGCTTGATGCC
>JBDTIE010000310.1:0-3609 GCA_039936515.1 Rhodanobacter sp.
GCCGCCATGCTGGCGATTGCCGTGCATGACGGCGCCGCGGCGCAGCGCGCACTCGACCGCTGGCAGGCGCTTGGCGCCAGTCGCTCGACGATGGCGCAGGCGCGGGCCGAGCTGGCGCTGGACAATGGGGATCACGAGGAAGCCGTGCGCCAGCTCAAGGTGTTGACCGCCGCTGGCGGCTACAAGGACGCCTGGCGCAATTTCGGGCGGGTATTGCTGGGCGCAAGGGATCAGTCCGAAGCCGCGCGGCTGCTGCCGCTGCTGGCCACGCCGCAGCGCCTGCCGGCCGATGCGCAGGCATGGCTGGCCATGAGCGAGCTGGGTGAAAAGCTCGGGCGACACGCCTACGCCCTGACCGTCGCCGAAGCTGCGGTGCGGCGCTTCGGCAGCTCCGTAACCTATGCTTGGGCGGCGCACCTGAAGTTCACCCAGGGTGACCGCGCCGGCGCCAGTGCGTTGTTGCAGCGGGCGATCACCAAGGCCCCGTCCGATGCCCGCCTGCGCCTGGCCTACGCCGGCTTGCTCGGCCAGGCTGGCAATTACCCGGCCGCCAAGGCCGTCCTCGCAGGTGGTCCGCAGACTGCACAGGTGTTCGAGTTGCGCGCCGCGATGGCAGCGCAGAACAAGGATGACAAGACCCTCGCCGCGCTGTACCGGCAGTTGCAGAAGGCTGCGCCGGATGTGCGTCAGTCCAGTGCGTACCTGCTTGGCCAGTTGGCGGAGATGCAACATCGTCCGGACCAGGCGCTGGCGTGGTACGGGCAGGTAGCCGACGACGACGCGCACGCCTTTGACGCCGACCTGCGCAGCGCGCTCATCCTGCACACGCAAGGGCGCACCTCGGACGCCCACCAACTGCTGGAGCAACTGCAACTGGAGGGCCTGGAGCAACCCGCGCAGCTGCGCCAGGCCTACCAGGTCGATGCCGAGCTGTACCTGCGCGAGCAGAAGTATCCGCAGGCGGAAGCCGCTTTTAGCCGCGCCCTGCAGGTGGTGCCCGACGACCCTGCACTGCTCTATGGCCGAGGCCTGGCCTACGCGCAGGCCGGCAATGTCGACTTGGCGGTGAAGGATTTCCAGCGCCTGCTGAAGATCAAGCCCGGCGATGTCGACGCCAGCAACGCCCTGGGCTTTACCCTGGCTGACGCCAACCGCGACTTGGACGAGGCCGAACGCCTGATCGGCGTTGCGCGCGCGGCGAGGCCGGACGATCCGTCCATCACCGATTCCTGGGGCTGGCTGCAATACCGCCAGGGACACCTTGCAGCCGCGGCGCAAACCCTGCGCGCGGCGTGGACCGCACATCGCGACGCGGAGATCGGCGTGCACCTGGGTGAGGTACTGGTCAAGCTCGGCAAACTGCAGGAAGCACGCGAGGTGTTTGCGCAGGTGCGCAAACTCGATCCGCACAGTGCGGCTCTCGCCGTCACGCTGCGGCGGTTGCAGCTGTGAAGACCACGCTGCGTTGCCTGCTCGTGCTGCTGCCGTTGTTGCTGGCCGCCTGCGCGCCTGCGATACGGGTCAAGGCCGATGCCGGATTGCTCGGCGAGCAACTGGCGCGCGAACATGCACTGGCGCATGCGGACCACTGGACCCTGCGCGGCCGGCTCGGCGTGGTGTCGGCGCACGAGGGCGGCAGTGGCAGCTTCACCTGGACGCAGAACGGCGACCGTTACGAGTTCGTGCTGCGTGGCCCGTTGTCGGGCAAGAGCTTTCGCCTGACCGGTGGCGCTGACGGTGCGCTGCTCGAAGGCGTGGATGGCGGCCCGCTGCGCGGCACGGACGCGCAGACGCTGCTGCGTGACGCGCTGGGCTGGGATGTCCCGTTGCGCAACCTGCGCGCCTGGGTGCTGGGTCTGCGTGCTGATGGCGGCCCGGCCGAGCTCAGCTTTGGCACCAACCGTCTGCCGGCGCTGCTGCGCCAGGACGGCTGGGTGGTGGACTATCGACAATGGGACACCACGCGTACACCGCCGCTGCCGCTGAAGGTGTTCGCCGAGCGCGCGCCGTACAAGGTGCGTTTGTCGATCGATGCCTGGCAGTTCCCCTGAGCCGGGCAGGGACGGACCGCCTGTCGTGCAGTTCTCCATAGAACCGGCCGTGCCTGCCCAGGTTGATGCGCTGTGCGCGATCGAACGCGCGGCGCTGGAGCTGTTCCGCGGCCACCGCGCGTGGTCCAGTTATGCTGATATGCCGATCCCGCCGGCGCTGCTGCATCGCGCAGTCAACCGCGGTCTGGTCTGGGCCGCGCTGGATGCGGACGCCAGCGCCGTGGGTTTTGTCTGGCTGGACACCGAACTTGCCGCCGGTGGCATAGGCATTTCAGAAATCAACGTTTTGCCCAGCCATGGCCGGCGTGGCATTGGCGCGGCGCTGTTGGAACATGCCTGCGCCTGGGCGCGTGAGGCCGGATACGACCAGGTGGACCTGGGCACGCTGGCCGACGTGCCGTGGAACGCGCCGTTTTACGCCCGTCACGGCTTCCGCGCCGCGGCCGCTGATGACGCGGCCTTTGCCAGCGCGCGCGCTCGCGATCGCGCCAACGGCTTTCCCGCGGACCTGCGCGTGTACATGCGCAGGCCGCTGGCGCCGCGGGCGGGCGGGGACTGGAGCGTGTGGCCGGCGCCAGCCAAACTGAACCTGTTCCTGCGCATCAGCGGCCGACGCGCGGATGGCTACCACAACTTGCAGACCGTCTTCCGGCTGCTTGACTGGGGCGATGAGATCCGCCTGCGCGTGCGCACCGATGGCGTGCTCCAGCGCGTCGGCGGCGTGCCAGGGGTGCCCGCGGATGCGGACCTCACCCTGCGCGCGGCACGCGCGCTGCGCGAGCATGCCGGCGTCACCGCCGGCGCGGACATCGAGCTGCGCAAGCGCATCCCGATGGGCGGGGGCCTGGGTGGGGGCAGTTCCGATGCCGCCACCGTGCTGCTGGCGCTGAACGCGCTGTGGGGCATTGGCCTGGACGAAGAGGCGCTGGCTGGACTCGGCCGCGCGCTGGGCGCGGACGTGCCGGTGTTCGTGCGCGGTCGCTCGGCGTGGGCCGAGGGAGTGGGCGAGCGCCTGACGCCGCTGGCCTTGCCGCGGCGCCATTACGTCGTCGTCGATCCGCATGTGCAGGTGCCCACCGCGGCGCTTTTCCAAGCCGCTGAATTGACACGAAATGCCCCAGCGGCGACAATTTCGTCCTTTGTTTCCGGCGAAACGGTGGACAATGCCTTCGCGCCGGTGGCGCGCGCGCGCTATCCCGCGGTGGCCGCGGCCATGGACTGGCTCGGTCGGTTTGGCCTGGCGCGGCTTTCCGGAAGCGGTGGCAGCGTGTTCCTCGAAACCGGTTCGTTCGATCGGGCATTGGCGGTGGCCCGGCAATGTCCGTCCACTTTTACCGCACGGGCCGTGTCCGGTCTGGCGGCATCACCGGTGCATGCGACATTGGCACGGCTTCAAAGGACGCAATAGCACCATTTGTCGCGACCAGGCGCCACGCGGCAGATCAGGATGGAAAACGTATCACTGGGGCGTCGCCAAGCTGGTTAAGGCACGGGATTTTGATTCCCGCATACGCAGGTTCGAATCCTGCCGCCCCAGCCATTTCATGATGGCTTTTGT
>JBDTIE010000311.1:0-2128 GCA_039936515.1 Rhodanobacter sp.
GAGACCGGGCGCCTTCGATGACTCAGGCCAGCCGCACGCTCCCCACCGATTTCGGCCCGGCCGCCGGGGCGTCATGGCGCACGCGTTGGTTTCACATCATCTTCGGCCACGACGACGCACCGGGAAAACGTTTTGACGTCCTGCTGATCCTCGTCATCGGCGCCAGCATCGTGGTGGCGCTGCTCGATTCGGTCGCGAGCGTGCATGCGCGCCTGAGCCAGGCCTTCTACCTGATGGAATGGGGATTCACGCTCGCATTCACCGTCGAATATCTCGTCCGTCTGGCGATAGTCGACCGCCCATCACGCTATGCCCGCAGCTTTTTCGGCATCGTCGACCTGCTGTCCGTGCTGCCAACGTGGATCAGCCTCGTGCTGGTGGGCAGCCAGTACCTGCTGGTGATCCGCGCGCTGCGCATCCTGCGCATCTTCCGCATCCTCAAGCTCACCCGCTACGTTGGTGAGGCCAACCTGCTGTGGGCCACGCTGGTACGCACGCGGCACAAGATATTCATCTTCATCAGTACGATCCTCACCCTGGTACTGATCTTTGGCTCGCTGATGTATCTGGTCGAAGGCCCGGGGAACGGGTTTACCTCCATTCCCGCCTCCATGTACTGGGCGGTGGTCACGATGACCACGGTCGGCTTCGGCGACATCACGCCGAAGACGCCGGTGGGGCAACTGTTGACCGCGCTGATCACGCTGGTCGGCTACAGCATCATTGCCGTCCCCACCGGAATCTTTACCGCCGAGCTGGCTTCGGGCATGCGCAAGCAGAAGATGCAGTGGCGTTGTCCGGCGTGCGGGCAGGATGAACACGACAGCGATGCGCAATTCTGCAAGGCATGCGGCACGGCGCTGGAAGCATCCACCAAGTGACCGGCCTGTCCGTGTTCACCACACGCCGGAATTTTCCATCGACGCCCACGGCTCGCGCGGCGGCAACGCATCGCCGTCTTGCAGCAGCTCGATCGAAATCTGGTCCGGGGAACGCACGAACGCCATGTGTCCATCGCGCGGTGGCCGGTGGATGGTGTAGCCCATCTGCTGCAGGCGCGCGCAAGTGGCGTAGATATCGTCGACGCGAAATGCCAGATGCCCGAAATTGCGCGCCGAGCCGTAATCGTCGGGTACGTCCCAGTTCCAGGTCAACTCGATTTCCGCCTCGGGACTGCCTTGCGCGGCCAGGAACACCAGGCTGTAGCGACCGGCGCTGACGTCGCGCCGGCGCACTTCGCTCAGGCCCAGGCCCTCGCAGTAGAAACGCAGCGAGGCATCCAGGTCGCGCACGCGAACCATGCTGTGCAGGTATTTCATGACGATTCTCCGCGGCCAGGGCAATCAGGGCGTGGCCGGTTGCCAGTGGCCACGGCTGTGGGTGCAGGTCCAACCGGTCCGTTGCCGGTCAGTCAAGAAACAGGTCCGGCAGCAACGCTGCGCCAGGCTGCACCGCGTATTGGGCAAGATCCACGATACCCTTTTCGCGCAGCACATCCTCGTCGATCGCGAAATGTCCGCTGTACTCGCGGGCTGCGCGGGTGAGGATGGCGTGAGCCGCATCGCCGACGATTTCCGGTCGACGGCAATGTTCTGCCTGCACGCCCTCAATCATGCCTATGGCCGCCGTGGCAATCACCGTGCGCGGCCATAGCGCGTTTACGGCGATACCCAATGGCGCGAATTCCGCGCTCATGCCAAGCACGCACAGACTCATGCCGTACTTGGCAATGGTGTAGGCGGTATGCGGCGCAAACCACTTCGGGTCAAGGTTCAACGGCGGCGACAACATCAGCACGTGCGGGTTCGCGGCATGTTGCAGGTACGGCAAGCAGCTTTGCGTGACCAGGAACGTGCCACGCGTGTTGACCTGGTGCATCAGGTCGAAGCGCTTCATCGGCGTTTGGGCCGTGCCGGCCAGCCAGATGGCGCTGGCATTGTTGACCACGATGTCGATGCCGCCAAAGTGTTCGGCAGCTTGCGCGGCCGCAGCCTGCACCTGCGCCTCGTCGCGGATGTCCACCTGCAGCGCCAGCGCCTTGCCGCCGGCAGCTTGCACTTCGGCCGCAGCGCTGTGGATGGTGCCAGGCAGTTTGGGATTGGGCACCGCGCTCTTGGCGGCGATGACG
>JBDTIE010000312.1:0-43236 GCA_039936515.1 Rhodanobacter sp.
CGCTTGCCGCCACTGGTTGGCCGCGGCCATTTCTTCGCCGTAGGGGAAGTGGCGCCGAAAGCAATAGCGACAGTTGATCGCGCAGGCTCCACTGGCAATGAGCAGCGCGCGACCCTGGTACTTGTGCAGCACGCCATGCGCGGCGCGTGCATCCATGTCGCCAACTGCGTCCAGGGAAAAGCCCGGAACTTCGTCCAGCTCCGCCAGTTGCGGCAGCACCTGCAGCAGCAGCGGGTCGTTGCGGTCTCCCCGGCGCATGCGCGCGACGAACCCGCGCGGTACGCGCAGGGCGAAGCCGGCGTCGGCCCCGGGGAGTTCGTCGGCCAGATGCGCGAGCCCGACCAGGGCCAGCAACTCATTGGCATCGGTGACCGCCTCACGCCACAACTGGCGCCAGTCGGCCAACGGCGATGGCACGGCCTGCGTAATGCGCGCGCCGGGGCTTGCGGTTATCATGTTCGACCTGTTTCGGGCGCATGCCCGGCAATCCTCCCATCTTACCCGCTGATCGCCAGCCCCACGGCTGGCGCCGGACCCATCCACCCTGGAGCTTTCCTGTATGGCGACCTATGGCCTGAACGACGTCAAGACTGGTGTGAAGATCATCGTCGACGGCGAACCGTGCACCATTGTCGAGGCCGAGTTCATCAAACCGGGCAAGGGCCAGGCGTTCACCCGCATCCGCATCCGCAACCTGTTGAACGGGCGGACGGTGGAAAAGACGCTCAAGGCCAGTGAATCATTCGAAGGTGCCGACGTGGTCGATACCGACATGCAGTACCTGTACACCGACGGTGAGTTCTGGCATTTCATGCAGCCGGACACCTTCGAGCAGCACCAGGCCGACAAGACCGCCGCCGGCGAAGCCGCCAAGTGGATGAAGGGCGAGGAGGACTGCGTGGTCACGCTGTGGAATGGACGCCCGATCGCGGTGCAGCCGCCCAATTTCGTCGAGCTCAAGATCGTGGAGACCGATCCGGGCGTGCGCGGTGACACCTCCGGCGGTGGTGGCAAACCGGCCAAGCTGGAGACCGGCGCGGTCGTGCGCGTGCCGCTGTTTGTTGGCCAGGACGAGTTGATTCGCGTCGACACGCGCTCTGGCGAATACGTCAGCCGCGTCAAGTAAGCCGCGGAGCAGCATCCGATGAGCCAGACACCGCCGCAGCCTGTCGATCTGCTGATTGAAGCGCACTGGGTGATACCGGTTGAGCCCGACGGCGTGGTGCTGGAGGACCACGCCGTTGCCGTGCATTCGGGGCGCATCGTCGGCATCATGCCCATTGCCGACGCGCAGACGGCCTTTGCCCCACGCGAGCGCGTCGTGCTGGGCGAGCACGCGCTGATCCCCGGGCTGGTCAACAGCCACACGCACAACCCGATGACCCTGTTGCGCGGGTTGGCCGACGACCTGCCGTTGATGGTGTGGCTGCAACAGCACATCTGGCCGGCCGAGGCCAAGGTGCTGGGACCGGAGTTTGTGCGCGACGGCGTGGAGTTGGCAGTGGCCGAGATGCTGCGCGGCGGCACCACGTGCGCCAACGAAAACTATTTCTTCCCCGACGTCATTGGCGCGACTTACCGGCGCATGGGTTTCCGCGCGGTGGTCGGGCTGCCGGTCATCGAGTTCCCCACTGCCTGGGCGAGCAGCCAGGACGAATATTTTTCGCGTGCAACCGAAGTGCACGACAGCTTCCAGTCCAGCGACCTGATCACCACCGCCTTTGCTCCGCATGCGCCGTACACCGTGTCCGACGCCAGTTTCGAGCGCCTCCGCGTGCTCTCCGATCAGCTGGACATTCCGGTACATCTGCACCTGCACGAGACCGCGCACGAGGTGGATGAGGCGAAGGCGAAGGACGGCCTGCGTCCGTTCCAGCGGTTGCAGAAACTCGGACTCGTCAATGACCGGCTCATTGCCGTGCACATGACGCAACTGACCGATGGCGAAATTGCCGCGTGCGCGGCCGAAGGCGTATCGGTGGTGCATTGCCCGGAGTCCAACCTCAAGCTCGCCTCCGGCTTCTGTCCTGCACAAAAGTTGCGCGCTGCCGGTGTCAACGTTGCGCTGGGTACCGACGGTTGTGCCTCCAACAATGACCTGGACATGTTTGGCGAGATGCGCACCGCCGCGCTGCTGGCCAAGGCTGTGGCCGGCGATGCGGCCGCATTCGATGCCGCCTATGCACTGCGCGCGGCGACCTTGAACGGCGCCAAGGCGTTGGGTCTGGACGCGCGAATCGGCTCCATCACGGTTGGCAAGCAGGCCGACCTGGCCGCGGTGCGTCTGTCCGACCTGGAAACCCAGCCGCTGTACCACGTTGCCTCCCAACTGGTGTATGCCACAGGCAGGCATCAGGTGAGCGACGTATGGATCGCCGGACAGCGGCGCCTGGCCGAGCGCGAGCTGGTGGACGTTGATGTTTCGGCGATCCTGGCCAAGGCGCGTGCGTGGCGCGCACGCATCGCGGCCACCTGAGCCGGCAGCGGGCTCGGCCGGCGCCATCGGGTGTTCGTTGACGCGTCAAGCTAAACTGCGAAGCTGCCTTGGAGGAGGATCGCCATGCCGAACGCGGCCAATGTGAGTGCGGCGGAGATTGCACACTTTGATGCACTGGCGTCGCGCTGGTGGGATGCCGATGGCGAGTCGCGTCCGCTGCACGATCTCAACCCGGTACGCCTGGCATATGTGCGCGATCGCGTCGAGCTGCAGGGCGCGCGCGTGGCGGACGTGGGCTGTGGCGGTGGCTTGCTCAGCGAGGCGCTGGCGCGGGCCGGCGCACAGGTCACCGGTATCGACCTGGCCCCGGCGGTGATCGAGGTGGCACGGCTGCATCTGCACGTATCGCAACTGGCGGTGGATTACCGCCTGCAGTCGTCGGCGGAGCTTGCGCGGGCCGAACCGGCCGCCTTCGACGTGGTGTGCTGCATGGAAATGATCGAGCACGTGCCCGATCCGGCTGCACTGGTGGCCGATCTTGCCGCAATGCTCAAGCCTGGCGGCTGGTTGTTCATGTCCACCCTCAACCGCACGCCGGTGGCGTTTGCCACTGCGATCGTGGCTGCGGAATACGTCATGCGCCTGCTGCCGCGCGGTACCCACCACTACGCGCAGTTCCTGAAGCCGGCCGAGCTTGCGCGATTGCTGCGCGCGCACGATCTGGAGGTCGTCGATGTCTCTGGTCTGGGCTACGATCCGTTCCGTCGCAAAGCGTGGTGCAGCCGCATTACCGCCGTCAATTATTTGCTCAGCGCGCGCAAGGGCGCATGAGCATGCCGCTTGTCATCCGCGGCGTGTTCTTCGACCTGGACGGTACCTTGCTCGACAGCGCGCCGGATCTGTATGCCGCGCTGCGCGCGCTGTGCGCCGAAGAGGGCGTGACTGAGCCGCCCTACGCGCGTGTGCGCGAGGTTGTTTCACGTGGGTCACTGGCAATCCTGCGCTGCGCATTCGGCGCTTTCGACGAAGCCGGGGTGGCCGCACGCGTGCCGCGTTTCCTGGCGTTGTACCAGGGGCTGGTGTCGACCCAGACGCGGCCGTTTGCCGGCGTCGACGCGCTGTTGGCCGGCATCGAGGCGTGCGGCTGGCCATGGGGCATCGTCACCAACAAGCCCGGTTTCCTCGCCGATGAACTGGTGCAGCGCATCGGTTGGAGCGAACGCGCTTGCACGGTGGTGTCCGGGGACACGTTGGCGGTGAAGAAGCCCGATCCGGCGCCGGTGCTGCTCGCCTGCACCCGAGCCGGGGTTGCCCCGGCGCAGGCGGTATTTGTTGGTGACGACGTGCGCGATATCCAGGCTGGCCGCGACGCCGGCTTGCTCACGGTAGCCGCGGCGTGGGGGTATCTGGACGGCGGGGACCCGCAGCAGTGGGGCGCGGACTTGGTGCTGGACACGCCCGCGGCGCTGCACGCGTGGCTGCAGCGCACGCCTTCGCCAGCATGATCGACGCGCTGGAAAAGCCTGCGCCGCTACAGGGTTTCATCGACAAGTGGTTGGCGGCGCAACCGCAACAGCATGTTGCCCTGGCGTTTGTCGACGGCCGGCGCTATCCCGGTCACCTGGCACTGGCGGCCTTCGAACAGGAGATGCTCGATGCCGCCTACGGCGTGCGCGAGCCGCAGGCGGTCGTGGCCAAGCTGAACTGGTGGGTGGCGGAGTTGACCGCGGCGCCCGCTACCGGCGGACAGCATCCGCTGACCCAGGTGCTGTTTGCCGACCCGCGCGCGACAAGCATCCCCGGTGCGATGTGGACCGCGCCGGCGCTGGCGGCGATGGCGCAACTCGAACAGGGCACCGCAGCAAATTTTGCTGCCCAACTGGCGGCCGCGCGCCCATTGCATGGGGCGCTCGCCGCGTTGGAAACTGCCTGGTGGTATGGGGCGCACGCCGATGCGTCGCGGGCGACGGTGGTGTCGAGCCTGGGACACCTGCTGCACGCGTTGCGCCGCTTGCCGCAGGACGCCGAGCGCGATCGCCTGCCGCTGCCGATGGACCGTCTGGCGCAGCACGGCCTGGGCCGCACCGACCTGCGCCCAGGCAGCGCGGCGCGCGATGCCGCGGTCAAGGCGCAGTTGCGCGAGTTGCTGAAACATTGGCGTACCGCCGGCGGGATGCTAGGTCCGCTCAGCGTGTTCCGCGCGATCGAGTTTCACCAGGGCGGCGGCCTGGCCCGGCGTGCCGCCGCCGCTGCCGACAGCCTGGCAACGCTCGACGCACAGGCTGCCCGGTCCGATGTGTGGCTTGCGCTGCACGCCTGGCGCGCGGCGCGTGCATGGCAGCGAAGGCGTCCTGCGGCCGACGCGGCGTTGCCGGTCACGATTGCCAGCGAGCCATTGTGAGCATGCTCCAATGCCCCCACCTCAAGAGGTTTCACGGTGGCACCGACACCGTGTCCAGGATCAAGACATGTTGAAACAGGAAATCGTCACGCGTCTGCTGCCCGATGTCGCGGTGCGTGCGCAGCCGGACCTTGGCGGCGTGCTGGATTGGGTCGGCATGGCCGACATCCAGATGCCCGTGCGCTTCGACGCCGGCGATGGAGCGGCGCAGCGCTCCAGCGCGCGTGTGGATGCCTTCGTCAACCTCAAGCGTCCGGACCAACGCGGCATCCACATGTCGCGGCTGTACCTGCGGGTGGAGCAGGCGTTGGCCGAGACCGTCTTGAGCGTCGCCACACTGCAAAACCTGCTGCGCGAATTCATCGATTCGCAGGCAGAGCTGTCGGACGGCGCACGCCTGCGCATCCGCTTTGACCAGCTGGTACGCCGTCCGGCACTGCGCAGTGCGCACAGTGGCTGGCGTGCCTACCCGGTCACCATCGATGCCAGCCTGGGCGCCGGCGGGTTCATCGTGGAGCTGGCGACCGAGGTGATGTACTCGTCCACCTGTCCGGCCTCGGCGGCGTTGTCGCGACAGTTGATACAGGAACAGTTCGCCCGCCAGTTCGCCGCCGACTCGGTGATCGATCACGCCGCGGTCATGGCCTGGCTCGGTACCGAGCAGGGCATTGTCGCCACCCCGCATGCGCAGCGCAGCGTGGCGCAGGTCAGCGTGCGCTTGCACCCGGGCGCAGACATGCACCTGCTGGTGCTGCTGGATGCGATGGAGCAGGCACTGGGCACACCGGTGCAGACCGCGGTCAAGCGCGAGGACGAGCAGGCATTTGCGCTGGCCAATGGCGGCAACCTGATGTTCTGCGAGGACGCCGCACGCCGGATTCACCAGGCGCTGTCACGCAATCCGGACTATGCCGATTTCCATTTGCGCGTGGAGCATCAGGAAAGCCTGCACGCCCACGACGCGGTAGCCTATGCCAGCAAGGCCGGAGTGCCGCGACATCACGACTGACCGCGCGCTGCCGGTTCGATCCGGCATGGTCAACGCACATCGCCCGGATCGCCTACGCCGTTACACCGCGGGAAGTGAAAATGCTCCGGCACCGGATCCTCGCCGCCGGTGCACAGCGGCTGGCAACGCAGCAATCGCCACACCGTCAATGCGCTGCCGCGCCACGGGCCAAAGCGCGTCACGGCAATCCGTGCATAATCAGAGCAGGTCGGATGAAAGCGGCAATGGGGCCCGAGCAAGGGGCTGATCCAGCGTTTGTACGCACGCAACAGGCTCAGCAGGCAACGGGTCAGGACATTCACGGGGCGGGACAGCTTGGCGCCAGTAGGTGGTACAAGTATTCCAGAAGCAAGCTTGCCGGTACAGGACACATCGGTTATAACACCCGGCCGCCACGGCCCATGCATGGTGAAAGGATATGGCGAAATCAACGCGTAGTTCGAGTTCCACTGGCACGCAGAAGAAAAGCGCAAGCAAGGCGCATGGTGCGGTGAAGGCAAAAAAAGCCGTGACGGTTGCGAAACATCCCACGGCGCATGCCAAGGCATCGGCCAAGGCCAAGCCGGCACCGGCCAAAGCAGCGGCCAAGCCCCGTGCCAAGCCCGCCGCCAAGCCGGCAGTGAAGAAGACCGCTGCCAGGAAATCCGTGGCGCGTCCAGCACCGGCTGCAGCCAAGTCGGCACATGCTGGCAAGGCCGTGGTGCGTGGCGGCAGCAAGCCGGCTAGCAAACCCGCGGCCGCGACAAAACCGGCGGCGGCAAAGAAGGCGCCCGTCAAACCGGTCAGCGTAAAGCGACCAGCCGCGCCGGTGGCCAAGCCCAAGCCCAGCAAGGCCAAGCCGGCGCACAAGCAGGCCGTAAGCGGCGGCGCCACGCGCGGCAAGGCCGCGACCAAGGCCGGCGCAGCGACCTCGACGCACAAGACATCAAAGCCCGCGGCACCGGCACACGCTTCCGGCAAGCAGGCATCGACGCATGATGCGCTTGCCAAGGGCAACGTCGGCGGCAAACACAAGTCGTCCGCGCAGCGCGCGGCCCGTCCACCGGCTGCGGCAGCGACAAAATCTGCCGGCAACGGCCATCACGTCCTCCCCGCCGCTCCACCGGCCAGGCATGCGCCGGCGCCGTTCAAGGGCCGTGTCGCCAGTGCCACCGCCATGGTGACTCAACGTTCGGCCAATGCTTCGGCACACGGCGGATCGAATAAAAACCAGAATCAACCGACGGACTCAATGAATAAAACCGCTGCGAAACTCGAAAATGGTGTAACCCGCGAAGACGGTCACTACGCATTGCCTTCCACCAGTGTCATCAATTTGCCGCACGGCTACGTGCCCAGCAGCAAAGAGGAGTACATGAACCCGCGGCACCTCGCGTATTTCCGCGAGAAGCTGCGCACATGGCGCGATCAGTTGGTCGAGGAGTCGCGACAGACGATGGACAACCTGCGTGGCGAAGTACGCGACGTGGGCGACGAAGCCGAGCGTGCCACGCGTGAAACGGAAAACTCGCTGGAGCTGCGCACACGCGACCGCTATCGCAAGCTCATCGCCAAGATCGACAAGGCGCTGCGCCGCATCGAGGAAGGTACCTACGGCTTCTGCGAAGAAACCGATGAGGAAATTGGCGTGGAGCGCCTGGATGCGCGTCCAATCGCGACCTTGTCGCTGGATGCCCAGGAGCGGCGTGAGCACCTGCAGAAGCAGATGGGCGACTGAATTCAGCCTCCGCTGCTACGCGAAAAGGCCCCGCCTCGTGCGGGGTTCTTTTTGCACGAGAGACCTTGACGGACACCGCTGGAGCGTATGCCAGCCGAACTTGGTGGCCAGTATTGCAAGCACTGCTGTGGCGCGTGCGGACGTGCATGCCGCGCCGGTTGCCGCGCTATTTCAGCGCCGCGGCAGCGTAGCCTTTGAGCTTGGCGAGCGTGGCCGCCAAGCCGTTGGAGCGTGTCGGGGACAGATGTTTGGCCAGGCCGATGGCATGGATGAACTGCGGATCGGTGTCCACGATTTCGCGTGCGGGCCGGTCGGAATACACACGCAGGATCAACGCCAGCAACCCGGAAACGATGGCAGAGTCGCTGGCGGCATCGAAGTGCATGTTGCTCGCGTCACCGCTGGGCACCAACCACACCATTGACTGGCAACCATGCACGCGCCAGCCCTCGGTTTTCAACTGCGCCGGGAAGTCGGCCAGTGGCTTGCCGATGTCGATCAGGTATTGGTAGCGCTCGGTCCAGTCGCCGAAAAATGCGAACTCCTCGGTGATCTGCTGCTGGGCCTGGGCGGCGGTGGTTGGGGCGATGGCTGTCATCAGCGCATTATCGCGCGGCTGCCGGCGCGGGACCTGATCGGGGACACAAGCTCATGCGAACGGTGATTGCTCACGAGGAGGCGACACTCCAGCGCGTCCCGCCGGCACTGTCCTCGATGGCAATGCCCATGGCCGTGAGCTCATCGCGGATGGCGTCGGCACGCGCAAAATCGCGCTGTTCGCGCGCAGCGCGGCGTTGTTGCAGCATATCCTCGATGCGCGCGGCGTCCACCGCGCTCTCACCGCGACGGAACCATGCCTGCACCGGCTGTTGCAGCAGCCCAAGTGCTGATGCGCCCGAGAGCAGCGCGGCCTTGGATGCGGGGCTGGGCTCGCGCCGCGCGTGATCGGCCAGCACGGCAAGTTCGGCCAACGCTTGCGGCGTGTTGAGGTCGTCGCACAAGGCCGCCTCCAGACGCGCCGGGATGGGCTGTGGCGCCTCAGACAGCGGTATCGTCTCGATCTCCCGCAACACGCGGTACCAGCCGTCCAAAGTGGCGGTGGCCTGCTGGATGGCAGCTGCCGACCAATCCAGAGGCTGGCGGTAATGCCCGCTCAGCAGGCGCAGGCGCAGTGCCTCCGCCGGATGCTCGCGCAGCAGTTCGTGCACCAGCAAGACGTTGCCGAGCGACTTGGACATCTTGCGACCATCGAAAGTGAGCATGCCGTTGTGCAGCCACCAACGCGCAAACACCGCGCCGCCGTGCGCACAGGTGGACTGCGCGATCTCGTTCTCATGATGGGGAAACAACAGGTCCACGCCGCCAGCATGGATGTCGATGGTCGTGCCCAGGTGCGCGGCGCTCATAGCCGAGCACTCGATGTGCCAGCCCGGCCGTCCGCGTCCCCAAGGGCTGTCCCAACCGGGCAGGTCGGGTGTGGAGGGTTTCCACAGCACGAAATCGCCGGGGCTGCGCTTGTAAGCGGCCACTTCGATGCGCGAGCCGGCGAGCAGTTCGTTGGTGTCACGACCGGACAGTGCGCCATAGGCGGGGTACGAACCCACGTCGAACAGCACGTGGCCGTCGACTGCGTAAGCATGACCGCGTGCCAGCAGCACCTGGATCATGGCGATGATCTGGGCAATGTGCGTTGTGGCGCGCGGCTCCAGATCAGGCGCGGCTACGCCCAGGCCGGCCATGTCATCGCGATAGGCCTGCGCAAAGCGTTCGGAAATCGTACCGATCGGCACACCCTGGGCCAGCGCAGCGGCGTTGATCTTGTCGTCTACATCGGTGATGTTGCGGGCGTAGCGCACCACCGGATAATGGCGGCGCAACAGGCGCACCAGCACATCGAACACCACCGGGCCGCGCGCGTTGCCAATATGCACATAGTTGTAGACGGTCGGCCCGCACAGGTACATGGTGACCTGCGCCGGGTTCAATGGCACGAATGGCTCAATCCGGCGGGTCAGGCTGTTGTAGAGGGAAATGGACATGGTTGGCATGGACCGTTGGTGCGCCGGCGGCAGCGTCAGGCAGCCCGGCATATTAACAAGGTGTAAGCGCCGGGGTCCGGATCGGAACGTTCTAAGGGTGTATTCAGTGTGAATTTGTTGCAATGGCGTTATTCGCGCAGGTTTGCGCCGCTGCACAACCCTCTGGAGGTCGAGATGACCAAGCTATGGCTCTCCGCACTGGCGCTGACGATGATGTCCGCCGGGGTGTTCGCGCAGGACGCGCGCTATCCCAACGCCAACGACGACAACGCGCACTATGGCTGGGCCGACGTGCTGCGCGCCGATCCGGTAACGGGCGTCAGCCGCACGCAGGTACCGCGGCAGGAATGCTACGACCAGCCGGTGGTGCGTCATGAAGGCGGCAACTCCACGGCCGGCACGGTGCTGGGCGCGGTGATCGGCGGTGTCTTGGGCAACACGGTGGGCAAGGGTGACGGACGCAAGGCGGCGACCGTCGCCGGCGCCGTCGCCGGTGGCGCGGTGGGCAATCGGGCAGCCGGCCGCGGCAGCGATTACGAGTCGGTGCAGACGCGCTGCCGCGAGGTGTCGTCGGTCAGTGAGCAGCGGCGGATCGTCGGCTATGACGTGGAATACCGCTATCGCGGCGAGGTCTACATGTCGCGCCTGAACTACGATCCGGGCGAACGACTGCGCGTGCGTGTCAGCGTGACGCCGGCCGATTGAGCTTGTTGTCCGCCGTGAAAAACCGCCGCCTTCGGGCGGCGGTTTTCGTTCCGGCATGCAGCTTTGCGGTTGCGTCGCCACGAATTTGCCGGCATGATGCCCGAGCCGGCACCGAAGAACAGAAATGTCCATAGACGTCTATACCGCCACAGTCCTTACCAGCGCCCGCGCGGCAGCTGGCATGACGTCGCGTGCACGCCGACCGCTGGATCGCCTTGTGGCCGGGTAGGCTGTCGCACGTTGCATGTGTATCGACGAAACCCGGCCGCCGCGCCGGGTTTTTTATTGGCCCGGACCCTCAACCCCTGAAACCAGTCCCGCAGCCGGCAACACAACTGCCCTCAAGAGCTTATCTGCCATGGCCCCACGCCACTTCATCACCACCCAGGACTACAGCCGTGCCCAGATCGATGCGCTGCTGGAGCAGGCGGCCGCGTTCAAGCGATCGCCACACGGCCGGCAACTGGCCGGCAAGTCCATCGCGTTGCTGTTCTTCAATCCCTCGATGCGTACGCGTACCAGCTTCGAGCTCGGTGCGTTCCAGCTCGGCGCGCACGCGATCGTGCTGGCTCCGGGCAAGGATGCGTGGCCGATCGAGTTCGAGCTGGGCAGCGTGATGGATGGCGACAGCGAGGAGCACATCATCGAGGTGGCAAAGGTTCTGTCGCGTTATGTCGACCTGATCGCGGTGCGTGCGTTTCCGAAGTTCCAGGACTGGGCAGTGGACCGCCAGGACCAGGTCATCAAGGCTTTTGCGCGCTACGCGACGGTGCCGGTGATCAACATGGAAACCATCACCCATCCGTGCCAGGAACTGGCACATGTGCTGGCGTTGCGCGAACACCTCGGCAGCCTGCAGAACAGGAAGTACGTGCTGACCTGGGCCTATCACCCCAAGCCGCTGAATACGGCGGTGGCAAACTCCGCGCTGCTGATCGCAACGAAAATGGGTATGGATGTAACGCTGTTGTGTCCCACGCCAGAGTACGTACTGGACGAACGTTACATGGCGTTTGGCCATCTGAACGCACGGCAGAACGGCGGTTCGCTCACGGTCAGCCACGATGTCGAATCTGCCTACCGCGGGGCCGATGTGGTGTACGCCAAGAGTTGGGGTGCGCTGCCGTTCTTCGGCCGTTGGGATGAAGAACAGCCCATTCGCGAGGCGAGTCGCAATTTCACGGTGGACACGGCAAAGATGGATCTGACCAACCACGCGTTGTTCAGCCATTGCCTGCCGCTGCGTCGCAATGTGCAGGCCACCGATGAGGTGATGGATTCGCCGCAGTGCATTGCCATCGACGAGGCGGAGAATCGTCTGCACGTGCAGAAGGCGGTGATGGTGTCACTGCTCGCCGCGCACTGATCGCCAGGAGACCGGCTCATGTACATGCCTGAAGAGTTCAGGGAAAGCCGCATCGAGGCCTTGCGGGACCTGATGCGTACCAGCCCCCTGGCGACCGTGATGACCTGTGGCGACACTGGACTGGTCGCCGAATTCATGGCGCGGCAGCGGAACCCACAACCATGACCAGCGAACAGCGCCATCACTATCGTGTTGACATCGAGTGGACCGGCAATCTAGGTACCGGCACGCAGACCTATCGCAGCTATCGGCGTGACCATTCGATTCATGTCACCGGCAAGCCAACGCTCGCTGGCTCGTCCGACCCCACTTTTCATGGCGATGCCGCGCGACACAACCCCGAAGACCTGCTGCTGGCGGCGTTGTCGAGTTGCCACATGTTGTCGTATCTGCATATGGCGGTGCTGGCGGGTGTAGTGGTGACGGCATACACCGATGTCGCCGAGGCGACAATGGAAACCGCCGGCCAAGGCGGCCGTTTCGTTGAAGTGGTGTTGCATCCGCTGGTGACGATCAGCGCCGGCAGTGACCCGGCCAAGGCCGAAGCCGCTCACGCCGACGCGCACCATGCCTGTTTCATAGCCAATTCGGTGAATTTCCCGGTGCGCTGTGAGCCACGCATCGTCTTCGCCGCCGCCTGACCTGACTTCTGTCCCGAGACCTGCATGCCATGAGCAAAGATATCGTCCTCGCCTTTTCCGGTGGCCTCGACACCAGCTTCTGCGTACCGTATCTGCGCGAGCGCGGCTGGGTGGTGCACACCGTGTTTGCGGACACCGGCGGCGTGGATGCGGCCGAGCGCGTATTCATCGAACAGCGCGCGGCCGAACTGGGCGTGGCCAGCCACGTCACCGTCGACGGCGGTCCGGAACTGTGGGCCCATTTCGTCAAGCCGTTTGTATGGGCAGGCGAGGGTTACCAGGGCCAGTACCCGCTGCTGGTGTCCGACCGCTACCTGATCGTCGAGGCCGCGCTCAAGCGCGCGGCCGAGTTGGGCACCAAGGTGATCGCGCATGGCTGCACCGGCATGGGCAACGACCAGGTGCGGTTTGATCTGACGGTGAAGTCGCTTGGCGACTACACCATCGTGGCGCCGATCCGCGAAATACAGAAGGAACATACCGAGGTGCGTGCATACGAACAGCAGTATCTGCACGAGCACGGTTTTGATGTGCGGGCTAAGCAGCAGGCGTACACCATCAACGAGAACCTGTTGGGCCTGACCATGTCCGGCGGCGAGATCGATCGCTGGCAGGCGCCCGCTGCCGGCGCCACAGGCTGGTGCAAGCCACGTGGCGAATGGCCGTCCAAACCGCTGCAGGTGAAGCTGGGCTTCGTCAACGGCGAGGCGGTGACGCTGGATGGTGAGCAGATTGCCGGCCACGCCATGCTGGCGAAGCTCAATGGCCTGTTCGCGCGTTACGGTGTAGGTCGCGGCATCTATACCGGCGACACCACGATAGGCTTGAAGGGTCGCATCATCTTCGAGGCGCCAGGATTGACCGCACTGCTGACTGCGCACCGTGCGCTGGAAGAGGCCGTGCTCAGCAAACACCAGAACCGCTTCAAGCCCGAGGTGGCGCGGCGCTGGGTGGAACTGGTGTACGAAGGCTTCTTCCACGATCCGTTGAAGCGCGATCTGGAGGAATTTCTGGCATCAAGCCAGGCCACCGTCAACGGCGAGGTGACGCTGGAAACCAGCGGCGGAAGCGTCAGCGCCGTGGCGATCGAATCCAAGCACATCCTTGCCGCCAAAGGCGCGATCTATGCGCAAACCGCCGACTGGGGCGTGGTCGAAGCGGAGGGTTTCATCAAGCTGTATGGCATGAGCAGCACGCTGTGGGCCGAGGTAAACCGCTCGTGAGCCGGGATCCTGGACGGGATACGTCCACTCTGCTGGACGCGACCTTGACGCACCTGCAGGCACTGGTTGGCTTCGACACGCGCAACCCGCCGCGGGCGATCGACAGCGGCGGCATTTTCGATTATCTGCGTGCGCACTTGCCCGGTTTCACGCTGACGCTGACTGATCACGGCGCCGGCGCGGTGGCACTGCATGCAGTGCGCGGTCAGCCGCGCTTGCTGTTCAACGTGCATCTGGACACAGTGCCGGATTCGCCGGCGTGGACGGCCGACCCACATACCCTGCGCGTCACCGCCGATCGGGCGATCGGCCTGGGCGCGTGTGACATCAAGGGCGCCGCCGCCGCCTTGCTGGCGGTGGCAAATGCCAGCGATGGCGCCATGGCGCTGCTGTTCTCCACCGACGAGGAAGCAAATGATCCGCGCTGCGTTGCCGGCTTCCTCGCCCAGTCGCACGACTATGCGGCGGTGGTCGTGGCCGAGCCGACGCAGGCGAAAGCGGTGCTGGCGCATCGTGGTATCCAGTCGGCGCTGCTGCGCTTTGCCGGCGAGGCCGGACACGCCGCCGGCGTGCAGCGGCCGGCCGATAGCGCCTTGCATCAGGCGGTGCGTTGGGGAGCGGCAGCGCTGGACTTTGTCGACGCGCAAGCGCACGAACAGTTTGGGGGTCTGAGCGGCCTGCGCTTCAACATCGGCCGCATCGAAGGCGGGATCAAGGCCAACATGATCGCGCCGTCCGCCGAGTTGCGCTTTGGTTGCCGGCCTTTGCCAAACATGGACCCGGATCATTTGCTGGCGCGGTTGCGCGCGTTGGCCGACCCGCCGCCGCTGGAATGCACCGAGACCTTTCGCGGCGCCTGCCTGCCGGCTGGCAATCCCGCGCGTGCCGAGGAACGTCGCCTGCTGGCGCGCGACCTGGCTGAGGAGCTGGCGATCCCGGTCGGCAATGCGGTGGACTTCTGGACCGAAGCGGCGTTGTTTTCGGCAGTCGGCTTCACCGCGCTGGTGTATGGCCCGGGCGACATCGCGCAGGCGCACTGTGCCGACGAGTGGGTCGCGCTGGATCAATTGCGGCACTACGCGGCAACCGTGCATGAGGTGGTGCATCGTGGACACGCCTGAAGCCAACGCCTCGCATTGGGAAAACGACCATCACCAAAGGTCTTCCACGAACATGCAGAACCAGGGCAGCGCGAACGTGAACACTCGACAGACCATCGTGCGGCTGCTGTCGGCCATGGGCAGCGCCAAGGAAATCCAGCAGTACCTCAAGCGCTTCTCGCAGCTTGATGCAAAGCGCTTTGCGGTGGTCAAGGTCGGCGGTGCGGTGCTGCGCGACGACCTGGCGGCACTGACCTCGTCGCTGACGTTTCTGCAGCAGGTCGGTCTGACCCCGATCGTGCTGCACGGTGCCGGCCCGCAACTGGACGATGAACTGGCAGCAGCCGGCTTCGCCAAGCGCACCGTCAACGGCCTGCGGGTGACTTCGCCGGCGGCACTGGCGATCGTGCGGCGCGTGTTCCAGCGGCAAAACCTGCGGTTGGTGGAAGCGCTGCAGGCGCTGGGTACCCGCGCCACGTCGGTGCCCTCGGGCGTGTTCACCGCCAGCATGCTGGACGCGGATGTCTATGGTCTGGTGGGCAAGGTGGAGTGGATCAACCTTGCCCCGATCGAGGCCAGCCTGCGTGCCAATTCCATTCCCGTGATCGCCAGCCTGGGCGAAACCGAAGCCGGCCAGATCCTCAACATCAACGCCGACTTCGCCGCCAACGAGCTGGTACGGGTGCTGCAGCCATACAAGATCGTGTTTCTCACCGGCACCGGCGGGCTGCTGGATGACAAGGGCAAAGTCATCGATTCGATCAACCTCAGTACCGAGTACGAACGGTTGATGGGCCAGCCGTGGCTCAATGGCGGCATGCGCCTGAAGATCGAACAGATTGCCGACCTGTTGGCGGATTTGCCGCTGACCTCGTCGGTATCGATCACCCGGCCGGCCGAGCTGGCGAAGGAACTGTTCACGCACAAGGGTTCGGGCACGCTGGTACGACGTGGCGAACGCGTGCTGCGCTTCACGTCGTGGGACGGCGTGGATCTGGCGCGCCTGCGCGTGCTGATCGAGTCGAGTTTCGGCCGCAAGCTGGTCGACGATTACTTCGATCGCACGCATCCGTGCTGCGTGCATGTCAGTGAAAATTATCGGGCGGCGATGATCCTCACTACCGAGGACGGCATGACCTACCTCGACAAGTTCGCGGTGCTGGATGACGCCCAGGGCGAAGGTCTCGGGCGCGCCGTGTGGCAGGTGATGCGGGCGGAACATCCGCAGCTGTTCTGGCGCTCGCGGCACGGCAACCCGGTCAATCCGTTCTATTACGCTGAATCGGATGGTTGTCTCAAGCAGGAGCGCTGGAAGGTGTTCTGGTACGGGCTGGACAGCTTTGATGACATCGCGCGCTGCGTGGCCCATTGCGCCTCGCGACAACCCACCTTGCAGGAGCGCACAGCATGAGCACTTCGGGCGCGAACCCGGCAAAGAAAACGGTCGGCATCGTCGGCGCGCGTGGCCACACTGGCGCGGAATTGATCCGCCTGATCGACGCCCACCCCACGCTGGAGCTTGCCTACGTCTGCTCGCGCGAATTGGCGGGCCAGCGCGTGGACAGCCACTTGCCGGATTACCACGGCGACCTGCGCTACACCGCGCCAGGGCAAGCGGACTTGCCGGGGCTGGGCGCCGACATCGTGGTGTTGGCATTGCCCAATGGCAAGGCCGCAGCGTGCGTTGCCGCGTTCGACGCAGCTGGCGTGGATCCGCTGATCCTTGACCTGTCAGCAGACTATCGCTTCGACGACAGCTGGTATTACGGCCTGCCGGAGTTGTACCGCGAACGATGGCGCGGCGAGCGGCGAATCAGCAACCCTGGCTGCTACGCCACCGCGATGGAACTTTCCATCACCCCGCTGAAGGATTTGCTGGCCGCGCCGCCGGTGTGCTTTGGCGTGTCCGGCTACTCCGGCGCAGGTACCACGCCCTCAGACAAGAATGATCCGGACAAGCTGCGCGACAACCTGATGCCGTATGCACTTGTCGGGCATATGCACGAACGGGAGGCGGCATACCGCCTCGGCGTACCAGTGGATTTCATGCCGCACGTGGCACCGCACTTTCGTGGTTTGACGGTGACGACCAACCTGTATTTGGCCCGCGCGCTCAAGCGCGACGAGGTGTTCGCGCGCTTCGCGCACGCCTATGCCGGTGAGCCGTTGCTAAAGCTGGTCGACGACGCGCCGTGGGTGAGCCGCATTGCCGGCCGTCACCACGCCGAGATTGGCGGCATTACCGTATCGGCCGATGGCAAGCGTGTGGTGATCGTGGCAACCCTGGACAATCTGCTCAAGGGCGCTGCCACGCAGGCGTTGCAGAACATCAACCGCGCCATCGGTGTGGACGAGTACGCAGGCATCCCCTTGTCGTAGGAGTTCGCCTGTGGGCGATGCCTTTCACGATTCGAGATTCAACGAGCTCATCGCCCGCAAGCGGGCTCCTGCAAGAAAACGGGACTCACCATGACGCAACCTTTGTGGCAAAAATCCGGCGTGCGCATCGATGCGAAAATCATGCAGTTTCTCGCCGGCAACGACGTGCTGCTGGATCGGGAATTCTTCGCGTATGACATCACCGCAAGCAAGGCGCATGTCCAGGGCCTGGCCAACATCGGCGTGATCGCGGCCGCCGACGCCGCGGCGCTGGAGCGCGAGCTGGATGTGCTGGCGGCGGATTTCCGTGATGGCAGGTTTGTACTTGATGACCGCTACGAAGATGGCCATTCGGCGATCGAGGCGCGTCTGGTGGAGCGTCTGGGCGATGCCGGCCGGCGCGTGCATACCGGCCGCAGCCGCAACGACCAGATCCTGGTCGCCACCCGTTTGTGGCTGAAGCATCAACTGGCCACGCTGATCGTGCAGTGCCGCGCGATCGCACAAGTTTGTCTTGATCGCGCCGCACAACCGGCGCTGCCGCTGCCTGGTTACACCCATCTGCAGCGCGCGGTGGTGTCGTCCACTGCCATGTGGTTTGCCGGCTTCGCCGAAGGCTTCATCGACAATGCCTGGCGTGCGCGGCAGACGTCCGCCTGGATTGACGCCAACCCGCTTGGCACGGCCGCCGGTTATGGCGTCAACTTGCCTCTGGATCGTGCGCACACGACGCAGGCGCTCGGCTTCGCGCGCATGCAGATCAGCCCGGTCTACGCGCAGTTGTCGCGCGGCAAGTTTGAAATGGCGGTGCTGGAGGCGCTCGCCAGCGCGCTGCTGGACCTGCGCCGGATGGCGTGGGACCTGTCGTTGTTCACCACCGCGGAATTCAACTTCGTGCAACTGCCGGCGCAGTACACCACCGGCAGTTCGATCATGCCCAACAAGCGCAACCCCGATGTCATCGAGTTGCTGCGTGCCAGTTATGCCAGCGTGGCAGCGGCGCGCTGTGAAATCGAGCAATTGCTGTCGCTGCCCTCGGGCTACCAGCGCGACCTGCAGCTGTCCAAGGGATCGCTGTTTCATGGGGTGACCCATGGTCTGTCGGCGCTGGCATTGGTGCCGGACATGCTCTGCGGCATGCAGTGGAACGAAACGGCCATGCGCGCGTCCATCGAGCCGGGGATGTACGCCACCGACGTGGCCATCGAGCAGGCGGCGCAAGGCGTGCCCTTTCGCGATGCCTATCGCGCCGCGGCCGAGGCGTCAGCCGCCGCCGGCGCGGGCCGCACGCCGGAGCAAAGCCTGGCGGCGCGCGTCTCCCCGGGCGGCGCGGCTGATCTGCAACTGGACGAACTACGGCAACGCTTGCTGCAACTGGCCTGACGTTGCCCGATGGCGTTCGCGCGCCGGGTGGTCTTCAGACGTCGATGTGGCCGTGCTCACCCAGGTCCGACGGTTCGTCACCGAGCATGCCGCGCGCGAAGTCCAGCGCGCGCTCGATGAAGTTGCCTGAAGCTTCCCAATAGCTGGCATCGCGAACGCGTACGCGCAAGACCATCAGGTTGGGGTCGTCCTTGCCGTCGGGAAAGAAGATCTTCTGCGCCGGCGTCCACAACTCGTCGATCGTGGCCTGGTCACGGTCCATGCGTGCGCGGCCGCGCACCGACACGTAACGCTTTTCTCCGTCATCGACGTAGGCCAGGTTGGCCGACGGGTCATCGGTCAACTCCGCGACCTTCTGGCTGCTGGCGGCGGTGAAGAAAATCAGTTCGCCGTTGGCATCGAACTTGAGCGTCTGCAACGGCCGGCTGACCAGCGAGCCGTCGGCCGCGCGGGTGGTCAACATGGCGGTTTCGATGCCGTCAATCAATTCGCCAAGGCGCTGCAGGTCGGTATCGTCGGGGGCTGCGTTTTTCATGGTTTCTCCGCGTGCATGGGAGATTCCAGCTTGGCGCATGGCACCTCTACGGGTGATGAAAGGGGGGTGTCTTGGCGTTCTTGCTCTTCGCTTTTCACCGAGTGCGCGCAGGATGCGCGCTGCTCTGCCGGGGCCCCTGTGCGGCGGTGAGACGGAGTCGACAGGCCGCGTAGCGGGCATCGGCACGATGCCGATGCCTTTTCGCAGGTACATGGACGTACCTTCGAAAAGCCCGACTCTGGCTCACGGACTTTCCGCCCATCCATTGGCGGAAAGCGCCAAGTGGGGTGGCTTCTCTTTTGGTTACTTTTCTCTGGCCAAGCAGAGAAAAGTAACTCGCGCGCCGCAGGCGCACGAAAGCCTTTGCAAAGCGCGACACACCGCACTCAACCGCGTGTCACGCTCGCCTGCCACGTGCGCACCGCATCGATCAACGCCAGGCAATCCGTGTAACGGTTGTACAGCGGGACCGGCGCAACGCGAATGACGTCCGGCTCCCGCCAATCGCCAATGATGCCGTTGGCCATCAGATATTCGAACAGTGCGCGACCTTGGTCGCGGCCGGCGCGCACGCGAATGGACAGCTGCGCGCCGCGACGTTCGGGCTGTGCCGGGGTGGCGACCTCCAGCACATCGGGCAATTGCGTGTGCACCAGCCACTCCAGGTAGCCGGTGAGGCGGGCGGACTTCTCGCACAGGGCGGACATGCCGGCGCGGCGGAAGATCTCCAGCGAAACGCGCAACGGGGCGAGGGCGAGGATGGGCGGGTTGGACAACTGCCAGCCGTCCGCGCCGGGGGTGGCGGCGAACTCGTCGGGCATCTGGAAACGCGTGGCCTTGTCGTGCCCCCACCAACCGGCGAAACGCGGCAGGGTGGCCGTGGCATGGCGCGCGTGGACGAACGCGCCGCCGACGGCTCCGGGCCCGGCATTGAGGTATTTGTAACTGCACCAGATGGCAAAATCCGCGCCGCTGTCATGCAACTGCAGCGGCAAGTTGCCGACTGCGTGTGCCAGGTCAAAGCCGACCACGGCGCCGTGCCGGTGCGCAAGATCGGTAATGGCCTTGAGGTCAAATGCCTGGCCGTTGCGGTATTGCACCCCCGGCAACATCACCAGCGCCACGCGCGCGCCGTGCGTGGCCAGCGCACGCTCGATGGCGGCCATTGACAACGTGCCGTGCGCCTCGTCGCCTTCCACTTCGATCAGGTCGGTTGCCGGGTCGAAACCGTGGAAGCGGATCTGCGACTGCACCGCGTAGCGGTCGGTGGGGAACGCGCCGGCCTCGATCAGGATCGCGGGGCGCGCGGCGGTCGGGCGATAGAAGCTGACCATCATCAGGTGCAGGTTCACGCCCAGCGTATTCATTGCCACCACTTCGGATGGCTGGGCGCCGACCACGCGCGCCAGGTCGTCGCGTACAAACTCGTGATAGTCCATCCACGGCAGGCGGCCCTTGAAGTGGCCTTCCACACCAAGCTCGCCCCAGTAGGTCATCTCTGCATTGACCGCTTCGCGCACCGCGCGCGGCTGCAGGCCCAGGGAATTGCCGCACAGGTACACGCTGTCGCCGGTGCCGGCGTCGGCGGTCTCGTGCGGTGGAATCAGGAACTCGTCGCGAAAGCTGCGCAACGGGTCGGCGGCGTCCGCCGCCTGCGCCCAGGATGTGGTGGCTTGGTAGTCGTTGTCGGTCATGGTCTGGAGGCGTGGCAATGGGGGAGGGCGGCCGCAGCCGCGGTGACGTGCAGGGGGCGCTGCCACTGACGAGGCGGCGCCGGTGGCGCCTGCCACGCAGTTACTGCAATTGCGCGGCGATGCTGGCGCAGCCCTTGTCGAAGCTGGCCTTCCACGTCGTGCCGGCCTGGCTCTGCGCCGGCCGCACGCAACGCAACTGGATGGCCAGCCCGTTCTTCAGCCAGTACTGCTCGGTATAGACCGCCGGCACGCCGCTTTCCTCGGCGGTGTACGCCAGTTGCGTGGCGTCGGCGGCCGGGGCTTCGCCCTTGTACGCTGGTAGCGCGGCAGCCCTGGTCGCTGCGTCATTGATGTACTGGCGGAAATCGGCGGCGCCGTTGACGCGCTTCACCGTCACCGTCACGCGCGCCAGGCTGTTCTTTCCGGTCGGTGAGGGATCCGGCACCTGGAACACTCGCGCCTCCGGGTCGCCGGAGGTTTCCATGATGCCGAGCCAGGCATCGGGCGTCGCGAAGGTGACGCCACCACCGGCCATGCTGACCTGCGTCGCATGCGCACCGATGAAGGCCAGCGCGGCACTCAGGGCGATGGTGCTGAGGATGGCTCGCAGGCGGCTCATGCAGGCTCCTTGGTCGGGATTTCGAAACGTTGCAGTGGCAGGCCGAGCCATTCCAGCGCGGTGCCGTGGAACAAGCGCGCGCGCGCGGTGTCGTCCAGGCCCAGCGCCTCGATGCCGCTACCAGGCTCCTGCTCGCCGAGCGGGAAAGGATAGTCGGTACCGAGCATCACTTGCCGGTCGCCGGTCACATCCAGCAGGTAGCGCAGCGCGTCGTCGTCGTGCACGCACGAGTCGAAATACAGCCGCTGCAGGTACTCGCGCGGGTTGCGTGGGTTGTCGGTGGCGACCAGGTCCGGGCGCATCTTGAAGCCGTGCTCGATACGGCCGATGGTGAACGGGAAGCTGCCGCCGCCGTGGGCCAGCATCACGCGCAGCTTGGGCAGGCGTTCAAGCACTCCGCCAAAGGCCAGGCAGCATGCGGCGCGCGATTGCTCCGCCGGCATGCCGACCAGCCACGGCATCCAGTACTTGGGCATGCTGGCCATGCCCATCATGTCCCAGGGATGGACCATGACCGCGGCGCCGAGGTCCGCGGCGGCTTCGAAGAACGGGAACAGCTCCGGCGCGTCCAGGTTCCAGTCGCCGCAATGGGAGCCGATCTGAACCCCTTGCAGGCCCAGTTCGTCGATGCAACGTTCCAGTTCGCGAATGGCCAGGTCGGGGGCCTGCAGCGGCACGGTTCCGATGGCCGCGTAGTGACGCGGGAAATCCCGGCACACGGTGCCCATGTGATCGTTGAGATGGCGGTGCAGCTCCAGCGCCTGGTAGCCCGGAGCCCAATACGAAAACAGCACCGGCACGGTGGAGATCACCTGCACGTCCACGCCGAAGCGCGCGTAGTCGTCGACGCGGGTCTGCGGGTCAAACGCCGAGTCCCACACTTCGCGGAAGAATTTGCTGTCCTTGTAGATGCGATGGCGGCCATCGCTGTGGGTCATGACCGGAAAGCGGTCGTCGCCATAGCGCGCGGCCAGGTTGGGCCAGTCGCGGGGCAGGATGTGCGCGTGGGTGTCGATCTTGAGCATCCGGGCAGTGTAAAACCTTCGGCGTGATTGCGTCGCCGTGGCGGTATCTATACGCCGGTGGTGGGCACGGTTGGCTCGGCAGTCAGTGCTTGCGCATCCTGCGCCAGCTCCGGCGAGGCGGCAACGGAATGTCGGGCAGGTCGATCGGGCTGCGGCTGACGACATGGGCCAGGGTGGCGACGTTGTCGACCAGGCGCTCACCCAGCCGGCGCGGCGTGGCGTCACCGGTTGCGTCGGCTGCGGTCGATACCGCTTGCGCTGCCGCGCGCAGGTCCGGCAATGCACCGATGGCGCGCCGCACGCGTACCGCACCGGCGATTTCTCGCAATGCCTGGGCGCAGGTGTCGGCAAGGTCGCGCACAGGCGCCGTGGCGGACGTGGGCGCCGGATCGTCCAGCCAGGCTTCCACGCTCATGGCGCTGCGTGCCAGGCGATTGCCGTTGGCAAACAGCGCCTGGGCCAGATCCAGCAAATGCAGCGGCGTTGCAGGTTCCGAGCGCATGCGTTCGAGCGAGGCCTGGACATTGCTGCGTGCGGTACGCGCCGCCGTGCGCGCATCGCCCCGGCCGGCGTCCGTCGGCTGCGCCAGTGCGGCAAGGTAGCTGGCATAGGCTTCCAGCATGGTCGCCATGGCTGCGCGCGCGCGGCCGCGCTCCCACGTTGGCCAGACCACGTAAGCCAGCAGCGCCAGACCGCAACCGAGGGCGGTGTTGACTGTCCGGTCCAGCACCGCTGCACCTGGCGCCACGCCGTCGAAGGACAACAGGATCACCACCGTCCCGGTCAACGCCGCCACGGCGATGCCGTAGTGCGCGGTGGCGAGGTAGCGGAAAGTCATGCACAGCGCCGCCATCAAGGCCAGATGCGCCCAGACTTCCGCCGGCGTGACATGCAGCAATACCGTGGTCAGCACCAGTCCCAGCACGGTGCCGAGCACGCGCAGCAAACCGAATTTGAAAGTGGCGGCAAAATCCGGACGCAGCACGATGGCGGCGGTCATCGGCAGCCAATATCCGTGCGGCAGATGCAATGCCCTCGCGCCAAGCACGGCCACGCACAGGCATGCCGCCGTACGCATGGCATGGCGAAAGGCCACCGAGCGCGGCGTCAGGTTGGCGCGCAGCGTGGCCCATGCGGAACCGCCACGCAGAGCCTCCGGCAACCTGGCGTCCGCCGCACTGGCACGCAGCTCGCCGCGGCTGCCGGCCCAGTCCGCATTGCGCGCGGCGGCTGCAAGCTGGCCGAGCAGGGCCGCGCGATGGATGTTTGCAGCGCCTTTGTTGGCTGCGGGCATCGCGCGTAATGCGTCGGTGGCCTGCTGCGCGAGCTCGGGCGCGGCGCCTTGCGCGAGTGCATCGGCGATGGCCGAAAGCACGCGTGCTGCACCCCGGCGGAATTCGTCGTCATTGGCATGTGCCGATTGCCATTCCCCCATTGCCGTGAGCTCCAGACGGATGCGCTCGGCCAGCTCCAGCAGCACTCCGAATGCCTCCATGGCGCGGCCGTGCGCGTGATGCCGGCCGAGCAGGGTTTGCTGCAGCGTGGTCATGGCCTCGGTCAGCGCCGGCACGTCGGCCGTGGTGCTCGCGCCTTGGCGTGCGAAGGTGCCCAGCCCGGCGTACACCGCGGACAAAGCCTGGCGTTCGGGCCAGTAGCGCTGCAGCGGCCACGCCGCCAGCGAGAACGCGGTGAGCAGCAGGCCGCCGACGAAGATCAGCCCGGAGCCGGCAAGCGCGGGGGCCAATGGCGCAGGCGTGGCGGCGGTGACCACCAGCAGGATGATGCTGGTCATGCCCACGCGGGCGTTATCCGCGCCAAACACCACCAGCATGCCGCCGCCGAAACCGAAGGCGGCGGTGACCAGCAGCATCGGCAGCAGGTGGGCGCCGATCAGGAAGCCGGACAGCGACGCCAGGGCCGCCGCGGTGGTCGCCAGCAGCAGGTTGCGCAGGCGCTGCCGGTATGGGCCCGGCTGGTCGGAAAACATCGTGTTCAACGCACCGACGGCGACACCCAGCCCGGCGTCGGAATGGCCCGTGGCCACGCCGACGGCCAGCGGCAAGACCACCGCCGCGGTATTGCGCAGCACGACGCGCAGCGGCACGTCCGGGCGCTTGATGCCCGTCAGCGTCTGGACGGTGTGGGCGCGAAGCGAGTAGGCGCTGCTGGAAGGCATGGAGACTCGCATGGCTCGCGCGGATCTTCGATTCTGCCCGATGTCGTCGCCGGAGCGTACGCGAGGATGCGCTTGCGGAACGAAAGCATGAAACGACCAGGCGCCGGCAATGGCGCGCGGTCGTCGCTGGATCAGGCGCGGCCGGCGAACTCGCCAGTCAGGGTGTTGACCCACACCTTTTCATCCACGGCGATGTACTCGGGTACGGGGATCTCGATGCCGGTGTCGAGTTTGGCCGGCTTGTTGCGCTTGGTGGCGCTCGAGCCCTTCATCTCCGGCGCGGTGTCCACCACGGTGAGGATGACGCTGCTGGGCACTTGCAGTGCCACCGGCACGTCGTCGATCAACTGCACGTAATAGCCCTCGATGCCCTCGGCGATGTAACCGGCGTCGGTGCCGACCAGTTCCGGCGACAGCGGATATTGGGTGTAATCCTCCGCATCCATGAACACGAAGGCGTCGCCGTCCTTGTACGAGAAATTTGCCGCGCGGCGGATCAGGTCAACCTCGACCAGCTCATCATCCGCGCGCAGGCTCAAGTCGTATTTGCGTCCGCCCGGGACCGTATACAGCGTGAAGCGGAAGGTGACATTGCCGCCGCGCGCACTGGGCGAGCTGCGCTCGATGTCGCGCACCTGATACACGGCGCCTTCGTGTTCGACCACGTTGCCTTTCTTGACGTCGGAAGCTTTCATGATTTGGGGCCGGGAATAGGGAATCGGGAATAGGGAATGGCAAGAGCGGCACTGGGCGAGAGCGGGACAGGATGGCGGGAACCGGCTTTTTCCTATTCCCTACTCTCCATTCCCTATTCCCGGGCGGCTACTTCGCCGCCAACCGCACCGCGCCATCAAGCCGGATGACTGAGCCGTTGAGATAGCGGTTGCCGAGGATGAAGCCGACCGTGCTGGCGAATTCGTCCGGGGTGCCGAGGCGAGACGGGAACGGGATCGACGCACCGAGCGAGGCCTGCACCGCTTCGGACATGCCGTCTACCATCGGCGTCCAGAAAATGCCCGGGGCGATCGTCATGACGCGGATGCCCACCCGCGCCAGTTCGCGCGCCATCGGCAAGGTCATGGCAACCACGCCGCCCTTGGATGCCGAGTACGCCGCTTGGCCGATCTGGCCCTCGTAGGCGGCGACGCTGGCGGTGTTGATGATCACGCCACGCTCGCCGTCCTCGCCCGGCTCATTGGCCTGCATCAGCGCGGCGCCGGCCTTGGCGACGTTGAAACTGCCGACCAGATTGACCATCAACGTGCCGGAAAAATTGCCCAGTTTCATCGGTCCCTCGCGCCCGAGCACGCGTCCGGCGCCCAGGATGCCGGCGCAGTTCATCACCACGTTCAGGCCGCCCATCGCGTGGTGCGCGGCGGCAACGTTGGTGGCCACGCCGTCCTCGGAGGTCACGTCGGTGCGAATGAAGCGCGTGGCACTGCCCAGCTCCTTTGCCGTGGCCGAACCCTTTTCATCATTGACGTCAAACAGCGCCACCTTGCCGCCGTGGGCCACCAGGTGCTGCGCCACTGCGTGACCCAGGCCGGACGCGCCGCCGGTGATGATCGCCTTGACCTGATCGAGCTGCATGACATGTCCCGTATGCGTTAAAACCGCAATGGTAACCGAGGGCGGCGCGGCAGTGATTGGCGACTCTGCGCTTGGCGTGGTGGCCAGCGTTCATTTTCAGCGGACGCCGGGGCGGTTTGGTTCAGGCCCGTGCGACCAAGCTCGGTTTGCAGGTTCGCGATGTCGCGTCGGGCCAGGTTCGATCCCTTTCACGGAGAAACACATGAAAAAATACCTGACCGTTCTTGCCGGCAGCCTTGTCCTTGCCGCGGCTTCCGCCATCGCCGCGCCTTCTCCGCAGCCGTCTGCTCAGCCGCAGTCGAGCCATGGGGGACAGGACGGGCACGGTGACCGGCACGATGATCGCGATCGGCATGACGACCGCGACAAGCACGACAAACACCACAAGTACGACAAGTACGACAAGTACGACAAGCACGACAAGCACGATGAGCGTGGCAAAAGCTACGACCGAGATCGCCATTACGGCATGCACGACCGCGGTCGGCATGAGGGTTGGTACAAGCGTGGTGGCCACATGCCGGTCGAATACCGCACCAGCCGTTATTACGTCACCGACTATCGGGTTTATCACTTGCGCCAGCCACCAAGCGGTTATCGCTGGGTGCGCAGTGACAACGGTGACTTCCTGATGGTCGCCATCGCCACCGGCATCATCGCCAGCATCCTTGCCGGACAGTAGATCCGAAGTGGCCTACAACTGGAGGATGAAATAGCGGTCGCAACTGAAGTGCCCAGTACCGCCCATGGGCGCGCACAACGCAGTGAAGCCGCTGCGTTTGTACAGCGCCTGGGCGGCGTCCATGCCGGTCAGGGTTTCCAGATAGCAGCGGCCAAAGCCAAACCCGCGTGCTGTGTCCAGGCAACGCCGGATCATCGCCGTGCCAGCGCCGATGCCGCGCATCTCGGGCAGGAAATACATCTTGCGCAGTTCGCAGACGTCGGCGTCGCCGCCTTCCAGCGCAGCGACCCCGCCGCCGCCGAGCACGACGCCATCGCGTTCGACCACGAAGTAGCTGCTGCGGGGCAGTGCATAGGCCTCGTACATGCTGTCCACCTCGGCATCGTGGATGGCGAAGCCGGGTCCGTCGGCGCCGAATTCAGGCATCACGGCGCGGATGATCGCGGCCATGGCCGCATTGTCGGAAGGCTCGATCGGACGGATCAGGAACGTGTCAGTCATGGTTTGGATACGGGCGTGAGGTAGACGTTACCGGCTTTCATGACGAAGACCGGTCTGCGCAGCGCGTCGATGTGCGTGCTGGGCTCGCCAGTGAACGCGGCAAGGTCGGCGTCGAGCCCGGGCGCGATACGAGGCGAAGCCTTTCGGGGCTTTGCGCGTGACCGGGTTCGGATGATGAAAGCCGGATTCTAGCCCGGAGCGATGTTGATGAGCCTCGCGGCTCGACGCGGCACCGCCGGCTCTGGCCGCGACGCGCGTCCTGGCTGCTTGCCGCGCATCGGGCGCAGCCAGTAATGCAATACGTCCTGCATCATGGACTTTGAAGCGCGGATGGATTTTAGTGGGGCTTGGCCACGAGGAGCGCGCCTGTGCTGATCTACGATGCCGTGAGTCCCGCGCCACGCTGCCTGCGCATGTTCCTGCTGGAGAAGGGCTTGCAGCTGCCGGCCGTGAGCGTGGATGTATTTGCCGGCGAGAACCGCGCGGGTGCGTACCTCGCGGTCAACCCGGCCGGACAGACACCCGCGCTACGCCTGGACGATGGCATGGTGGTGGCCGAGTCGGTGGCCATCGCCGAGTACCTGGAAGAATTGCATCCGCAGCCGGCCATGATCGGGCGCACGCCCATCGAGCGCGCGCAGACCCGGCAGTGGTGGCGGCGCGTGGAATTGAATATCACCGAGTTCATGCACAATGCATTCCATTACGCCGAGGGCTTGCCGCGCTTTGAAGCGCGGATTCCCGTGGCGCCGGAGGCGGCTGATGGTCTCAAACGCATCGCGCAGGATCGGCTTGCGTGGCTGGACGGCATGCTTGGCAGCGGGCCATATTTGTGTGGCGAACGTTTCAGCGCCGCCGACATCTGGCTTTATGTGTGGCTGGATTTCGGCCTCGGCGTGAACCAGCCATTCGACCGCACGCTGGAAAGGATTTCCCCGTGGTTCGAGGCCATGGCGGCGCGGCCGAGTGCGGCGGCGAGTCGGGCTTTGCTGGCGGCAGCGTGACTGGCACCGGGCTGCGCGTGCGATGCAGCATGGTGGCAGTGGTGGTGCTGCGCGGCGTCGGTGATGCCACGCAGATGCTGTTGGCGCGCCGCGCGGGCAAGTATCTCAATGGCATATGGAGCTATATCGCCGGACACGTCGAGACCGGTGAAGCCGGCTGGCAAACCGCACTGCGTGAATTGCACGAAGAAACCGGGCTGGTACCCGATTCGCTTTGGGCAACCAGCTTTTGCGAGCGGTTCTATGCCCTGCCAAGCGACAGCGTGGAGCTGGTACCCGCTTTCGTGGCGCGGGTGACGTCGACGGCCGAAGTGCACTTGAACGGCGAACACTCCGCGTTTGCCTGGTTGTCGCTGGAGGAGGCGGCCGAGCGGGTGCCCTTTGGCAGCCAGCGCGAGCTCATTGCCTACGTCCGAGGTGAGTTCGTCCAGCGCGATCCGCCGCACTGCCTGCGCATCCCAGGGGGCTGTGTACGCTAAACTGCACCGCGCCCACGAGTCACGATTCGGGTATTTGAGCCGCGGTACGGGCCCGCGTGACGCGGCTGGCGGTGTCCTTGTGCAGTTGCGTGGCCAGCCAGGACCCGGTGGCGATGAGCTGGTCCAGGTCGACGCCGGTGTCCATGCCCATGCCGTGCAGCATGTACACCACGTCTTCGCTGGCGACATTGCCGGTCGCACCCTTGGCGTAAGGGCAGCCACCGGTGCCGGATACTGAACTGTCGGCCACGCGCACGCCTTGCTCCAGACACGCCAGCAGGTTGGCCAGTGCCTGGCCGTAGGTATCGTGGAAATGCACGGCCAGTGCATCCATCGGCACTTCCTGCGCCACGGCCCGCAGCATGGCGCGCGCCGCGGTCGGCGTGCCGACGCCGATGGTGTCGCCCAGCGAGATTTCGTAACAACCCAGCGCGTGCAGGCGCTGTGCCACGCGTACCACGTCGCGCAGCGGCACCTCGCCCTGGTACGGGCAACCCAGCACGGTGGACACATAGCCGCGCACGCGGACGTGATCGGCACGCGCGCGTTCCAGGACCGGCACGAAGCGCTCGATGGATTCGTCGATGCTGGCGTTGATGTTGCGCTGGTTGAATGCTTCCGAGGCGGCGGTGAACACGGCAATTTCGCTGACGCCGACGGCGCGGGCGCGTTCGTAGCCCTGGAGGTTGGGTACCAGCACCGGGTAGCTCACGCCCGGCCGCTTGGCGATGCCGGCGAATACCTCGGCGGCGTCGGCCATCTGCGGGACCCATTGCGCGCTGACGAAACTGGTGGCTTCGATGGCCTGCAATCCGGTCGCCGAGAGCCGGTCGATCAGCTCGATCTTCACCACCGTCGGCAGCAGCGTCTTCTCGTTCTGCAGGCCATCGCGAGCACCGACTTCGACGATGCGGACGTGGTTGTCACTGGCTTTGGGCGGGCTCATGGGGATTCCTGCGATCAGGGTTGATCGCCGCGGAAAGTCACCAGGATCGCATCGGCTTCGACAAACTCGCCGGCGCTGGCGTTCAAGGTCTCAATGCTGCCATCGCGCGGAGCCTTCAGTGCCAGCTCCATCTTCATCGCCTCCATCACCAGCAGCTCGTCGCCTTGCCGCACGCTGTCACCGACCTTGGCCTTGACCAGCACAATGCGGCCAGGCATCGGCGCGGTGACCTGGTTGCCGCCATCAGCATCGATGGTTTCCCAGACATACGCTGGTGCGCGAGCCAGGCTGTAACGCTGGCCGTTGGGGTCATGCAGCAGGACGTGCGTCGCATCCACATGCAACGGAATGCGGCGCGCCTCGCCGTCGAAGCGGGCACTCAGTTCGCCGTGCTGCAGCAGCGCGCCGCGCACTTCGCAATGCGTCTGGCCGTGTTGCAACTGGTACTGGCCGCGATCGCCAAAACCTTCCAACTCATGGCGCTGGCCGTTCAACGCGAAGGCGACGACGCGCTTGCCGGCGCGGCCGATACGCCAGGCGTCGGCGCGCGCCCAGGGCGAGTGAGGATCAGCCGGCTGCGTGTGCACCTGTTGCGCGGCAGCCTGCCGCTCGTGATCCAGCAGCGCGGCGCTGGCGGCGGCAAACAGCACCGCATCGGCCGGCGTGGCATCGCCCACCACGAACTCGTCCAGGTGCCGGTCCAGGGAGCTGGTGTCGATGCGTCCCTCGACGACGGCCGGGTGCCGCACCAGCCGCTCGAGAAAGCCGATGTTGGATTTGGGTCCGACAATCTCGCACTGCGCCAGCGCCTCGCGCATGCGTTGCAGGGCTTGTGCGCGATCTGGCGCGTACACGATGAGCTTGGCGATCATCGGGTCATAGAAGATGGTGACCGTGTCGCCTTCGACCACGCCACCATCAAGCCGCACCGTGGCCGATGGCGTGGGCAGGCGCAGCGTGAGCAGCTTGCCGGAGCTGGGCAGGAAGTTGTGATCTGGATCCTCGGCGTACAGCCGTACTTCCATGGCGTGCCCGTGGGCCTGGACTTGCGCCTGCGCCAGCGGCAACGGCTGGCCGTCGGCCACGCGCAACTGCCACTCCACCAGGTCCAGTCCCAGGGTCATTTCCGTCACCGGATGCTCGACCTGCAAGCGGGTGTTCATCTCCATGAAAAAGAACTCGCCGTCCTGCGCGACGATGAACTCCACGGTGCCGGCGCCGACATAGTTGACTGCCCTGGCCGCCGCCACCGCCGCCGCGCCCATTGCCGCGCGGCGCGCCTCGTCAAGGAAAGGCGAGGGCGTCTCCTCCATCACTTTCTGGTAGCGGCGTTGCGATGAACACTCGCGCTCGTTGAGGTGGATGACGTTGCCCTGGGTGTCGCCAAACACCTGGAACTCGATGTGGCGGGGGTTCTCGACGTAGCGCTCCAGGATCATGCGCGCGTCACCGAAAGAGCCGATCGCCTCGCGCTGGGCGGACGCCAGCGCTTGCGCAAACTCGCCGGCGTTGCGCACGATGCGCATGCCCTTGCCGCCGCCGCCGGCCGCCGGTTTGAGCATCAACGGAAAGCCGGTCTTGGCCGCCTGTTCGGCCAGCCATGCACTGTCCTGGTTTTCGCCGTGGTAGCCGGGCACCAGCGGCACGGCGTGTTTCTCCATCAGCGCCTTGGCTGCGGCCTTGGAGCCCATCGCCTCGATACTTTCCGGCCGCGGACCGATGAAGGTGATGCCGGCGTCCGTGCAGGCGCGGGCAAAGCCGGTGTTCTCCGATAGAAAGCCGTAACCGGGATGGACCGCCTGCGCGCCGGCCTTGCGCGCAACCTCAAGGATGGCTTCGACCCGCAGGTAGGACTCCGCCGGCGTCGGACCGCCGATGGGCCACGCCTCGTCGGCCAGGCGCACGTGCTGCGCGTCGGCATCGGCGGAGGAATACACCGCGATGGTGTGGATGCCCAGACGTCGGCAAGTGCGGATCACGCGGCAGGCAATCTCGCCACGGTTGGCTATCAGTACGCGCTCAAACATGTGGCTCTCTTTGAATGACAAACGGCAATTACAACCGCTTGAAGTTAGCAGATCGTGTCACCGCAACCGCTGCGCAGCGCAGCACGCGAGTGCACCTGTGCGCTGCATGTGGTGGGCACCAACGGTGTCGAGGCGACGGCCTGGGTGCTCGCGCAATGCGGCTGATGGTGGGCAGCGCCCGCGCACATGGCGAGGCAGTGCATGGTTACAGGGCAACCCAGCGCGGGGGGCGCTTGTCGAGGAACGCAGCCAGCCCATGCTGGCCTTCTTCTGACACGCGCAGGCGGGCGATCAGCCCGGCATTGGCGTGATCAAGCGCCTCCACCTGCGCGCGGTCGATGCCGCCCACGCGCAGCGCCAGCTGTTTGGCTTCGCGCTGTGCTTCGGGCGCGACCTTGTTCAGCAGATGCTCCACGCGCTCCATTGCCTCGTCCAGGTCCGGCAGCGGGACAGCCGTGTGCAGCAGACCGATGCGCGCCGCGTGCTCGCCATCAAACACTTCGCCGGTGATGAACAGCCGGCGTGCCTGACGCGCGCCAATGGCAGCGATGACGTAGGGCGAAATGACCGCCGGTACCAGCCCAAGTTTCACTTCGGAGAGCGAAAACTTTGCCGTGCTGACGCCAACGGCGATGTCGCAACACGCGACCAGGCCGACGCCACCACCGTAGGCTGAGCCATTGACGCGGGCAACAGTGGGCTTGGACAGAAACTGCAGCGTGCGCATCAGCGCGGCCAGTTGCAGCGAATCGTCGCGGTTCTGCTGCTCGGTGGCGTTTACCATCGAGCGCATCCAGTTCATGTCGGCACCGGCGGAAAAACAGCTGCCATTGGCGGTGAGCACCACCATGCGCACCTGCGGATCGGCGTCGGCAGCTTGCAGCGCGGCGGTCAGCGTGGCGATCAGGCCATCGTCGAAGGCGTTGTGCACCTGCGGACGGTTCAACGTCAGCCACAGCGTGTGGCCGCGGCGTTCGCTCAGGACCGGATCGGTCATCGGTTTCACTCCGCAAAGAAGCCCATCATAAGCGGCCAGCAAAGTGGCGGCGGTGTTGGCGACCCTGTATGCGTACCGGTGCCAGCGCGGTGGCCAGGCGCGAATCGGTCGGGTCTTGGTGGGTTGCTGGCTCGACGCGTGCCGTCGTCCATCATGTGCGGAGGCTTGGCGACAACCACGAAAAAGCCGGCTTGCGCCGGCTTTGCAGTCTCGCGACGCTGTGGCTTACGCCAGTTCGCGAATCTTCGCGTTGAGGCGGCTCTTGTGCCGCGCAGCCTTGTTCTTGTGGATCAGGCCACGGGCGGCGTACCGATCCATGACTGGCTGGGCCGCGGCAAATGCGGTGGTGGCGGCGGCCTTGTCCTTCGCTTCGATGGCCTTGACCACCTTGCGCAGGGCGGTGCGGACCATGGAGCGGGCGCTGATGTTGCGCAGGCGGCGCTGTTCGGACTGGCGCGCGCGCTTCTTCGCGGACTTGATGTTGGCCAAGGTAGAACTCCGGAATGCAGTGTTGGGGTTGGAAAAAGACGCCAATTATGCGATTGAACCGGGCGTGCGTCAATTGCGGGTGATGCGTGAAGCGCGGAAGCGGCGGGCAGTGCCCGCCCTGCGGCGAAGCCGTGCTACCGCGCAAGGCGGGGACCGCCCGCCGCACGTCGCCGGCGGGCCGCCAATCGCCCATACTCTCGCGTTTCGTCAACCTGACTCCACGGACCCGCCTGCGCGCATGAAATCCCCAAGCATGTTCCGCGGCCTGCTTTCGTTCAGCGCGATGACGATGATTTCGCGCGTGCTTGGCTTGGCGCGCGACATGTCGATCAACGCGATGTTTGGTGCCAGTGGTGCCACCGATGCGTTCTGGGTGGCGTTTCGCATCCCCAGTTTCATGCGCCGGTTGTTTGCCGAAGGTTCGTTTTCCACCGCGTTCGTACCCGTGTTCACCCAGGTCAAGGAGACGCGCAGCCATGCAGAGCTGAAGGATCTGATGGCGCGCGTGGCCGGCACGCTGGGCGGCGTGCTGCTGCTGATCACCGCGCTGGGCATCTTCTTTGCGCCACAGGTCACGTTGCTGTTCTCGCCGGGCGCGGTGAACGATCCGGAAAAATTCGGACTGACCGTCGACCTGCTGCGGCTGACGTTCCCGTTTCTGCTGTTTGTGTCGCTGACCGCGCAGTCCGGTGGCGCGCTCAACAGTTTTCATCGCTTCGGGTTGCCGGCGCTGACGCCGGTCATCCTCAACCTGTGCATGATCGCCGGCGCGTTGTGGCTGTCGCGCTATCTGCGCACGCCGATCATGGCCATGGGTTGGGCCATCCTTGCCGGCGGCATCCTGCAGTTGCTGTTCCAGTTGCCGGCGTTGCGCGGGCTGAACCTGCTGACGTTGCCGCGCTGGGGTTGGAACCATCCCGACGTGCGCCGGATCATGCGGCTGATGGTGCCGACGCTGTTTGGCTCGTCGGTAGCGCAGATCAACCTGCTGTTCGACACGGTGATCGCCTCCTACCTGGTGCTCGGCTCGCAGACCTGGTTGTCGCAGGCCGACCGCTTCCTGGAGCTGCCGCTGGGAGTGTTTGGCGTAGCGCTGGGCACGGTCATCCTGCCCTCGCTGTCACGGCATTTCGTGGCGACCGATCACGCCGGGTTTTCCCGTGCGCTGGACTGGGGCTTGCGCCTTGCCACGCTGATCGCGGTGCCGGCGACGTTCGGCCTGATGTTGCTGGCCGAGCCGTTGGTGGCCACGATCTTCCAGCACGGCCGCTGGAGTGCGCACGACACGGACATGGCCACGTTGTCGATCACCGCCCTGAGTTTCGGCCTGCCGGCATTTGCGCTGGTCAAGGTATTGCTGCCGGCGTTCTACGCGCGACAGGACACGCGCACGCCGGTGCGTGCCGCGGTCGCGTCGCTGGTGACCAACATGGTGTTGAACGTGGTGTTTGTGCTGGCATTGTTTGCGCTGTGGGCGCCGCCGGCGCTGCACGCGCTGGGCTGGTTCGACGCGGTGTCGCAGCTGCCTGGCCTGCACATGGCACTGGGCATGGCCAGCGCCGTGGCCGCCTACGTGAATCTGTGGTTGCTGTGGCGCTGGCTGAAAGTGGCGGGCGTGTATAGCCACCAGCGCGGTTGGGGGCGGCACGGCTTGCGCCTGGGGCTGGCGTGCGCGGCGATGGTGGCGGTGCTGCTGGTCGGGCGCTGGTGGTGGCCGGACTGGACCCATGGCGTCAGCGTCGTCACGCGCGTGTGGCACCTGGCGACCCTGGTGGCAGCCGGCGCGGCGGTTTACGCAGGTACGCTGCTGGCACTGGGCTTGCGACCGCGCGACCTGCGTCCGCTGGATGCGCCGCCGTCAAGCGTCGCCGGCTGATTGCATGTTCGCGATCGGTATACTTTCGCGATGAGACTTTCGCGCGACTTCGCCGGCCCCTGCCTGGCAGCCCAGGGCAGCGTGGTGGCGATCGGGGCGTTCGACGGTTTGCATCGCGGTCACCAGGCACTGCTGGCGCAGGTGCGGGTGCGTGCGCAGGCGCTGGGTTGCGCGCCGGTGGTCATCAGTTTCGAGCCGTTGCCGCGTGCCTGGTTCTCGCCGCAACCGTTGCCGCGCCTGTCCAGCGTGCGCGAAAAGCTGCGGGGCTTTGCCGCCGCCGGCATGTCGCATACGTTGCTGCTGCGCTTCAACGCCGCGCTCACCGCGGTGTCCGCCGAGGAATTCGTGCGGCAGGTGCTGGTCAACCGCGTCGGCGCGCGTGAGGTGTGGGTTGGCGGTGATTTCCGCTTTGGCCATGGCCGTGGCGGTGATGTCGCGTTGCTGCAGCGGATGGGTGCGCAGCTTGGGTTCGAGACCTGCACCATGCCGCCGGTCCAACTGGATGGTGCCAGGGTATCGGCCAGCCGCGTGCGCCAGCTGCTGGCTGCGGGCGATTTCGCGCAGGCGGCGTCGCTGCTGGGGCGGCCGTTTGTCATCGATGGCCGCGTGTCCCGCGGCAACCAGCTCGGACGCACGCTGGGCTATCCCACGGCGAATATCCAGCTGCTGCGACGCGTAAGTCCGGTACACGGCGTGTGTGCAGTGCGCGTGGGGTTGGGCGAGGGCGAATGCCTGTGGCCGGGCGTCGCCAGCCTGGGGGTACGTCCCACCGTCAACCAGGTCGAGCAGCCGCTACTGGAGGTGCACCTGTTTGATTTCGATGGCGACCTGTACGGCCAGCGCATGGCGGTGGAGTTCGTTGCCAAGTTGCGCGACGAGATCAGATTTGACGACCTGCAAGCGCTCACGGCGCAGATGGCGCTGGACGCCAGCCAGGCGCGGGAAGTGCTCGGGATGAATCCACGGCTGGACGAGTCGCAAGCGTGAAACTGCTACGCCTTGCGCGCATGGATTTTTCCGGCAACGTGTGCCCTGGATCGCGTGTTGAAGTGGGGGCACGCGGCAGCAACCGGTTCATTGCCCGGTCGTGATCGGCTATTTTGTCTGACTGCGCCGCCGCGTCGCGGCCGCTGTTCCGTCCCCATTCTGATGATCCGTCGATGACCCACGATTACAAGAGCACCATCAATCTGCCGCAGACCGCATTTCCCATGCGCGCCGATTTGCCGCGACGTGAACCGCTGTGGCTGGCGCAGTGGGAACGCGAGGACCTCTACGGCCAGATCCAGCAGCACGCGGCCGGGCGCGACAAGGTGTTCGTGCTGCACGATGGTCCGCCCTATGCCAACGGTGCGATCCACATCGGGCATGCGGTCAACAAGATACTCAAGGACATCACGGTCAAGTCCAAGCTGCTGTCCGGCTTTCGCGCGCCTTACGTGCCAGGTTGGGATTGCCACGGCCTGCCGATCGAGATCGCGGTGGAGAAGAAATTCGGCAAGCCCGGCGACAAGCTTGACGCCGTGGCCTTTCGGCAGAAGTGTCGCGAGTACGCCGCCGAGCAGGTCGATACCCAGCGTGCGGACTTCAAGCGGCTGGGCGTGCTTGGCGACTGGCAGCATCCGTATCGCACCATGGACTTCAAGTACGAGGCGGACATGCTGCGCGCACTGGCGCGGGTGGTTGCCAACGGGCACGTGCTGCGCGGTGCAAAGCCGGTGTACTGGTGCTTCGATTGCGCCTCGGCGTTGGCCGAGGCGGAGATCGAGTACGCCGACAAGACCTCGCCGGCGGTGGATGTGGCGTACGACGCGGTCGATCCGAAGATCATCGCTGCCACCTTTGGCGTGGACAGCGGCGACGCCATCGTCGCGGTGCCGATCTGGACCACCACGCCGTGGACATTGCCCGAGAGCCAGGCGGTCGCGCTGGGGCCGGATCTGGAATACGCGCTGGTCGAAGGCCCGCCGCGCAATGGCCGGCGCGTGCTGCTGGTCATCGCCAGTGCGCTGGTGGAATCGACCATGCAGCGCTATTCCGTTCTCCCTGCGGGAGAAGGTGCGCCGGCAGGGGCGGATGAGGGTACGGGCAAGGCGCAGCCCTCGGCCGAGGCTGCGCCTTTGGCGCCAACCCAAGTCAGCACGCAGGGTCGGGTGCTCGGCCACGCGCTGGGCAAGGCGCTGGAACGGCTCAAGCTTCAGCACCCGTTCTATTCGCGTGAGGTGCCGATCATCGCCGGCGACCATGTCAGTGCCGAGGACGGTACCGGCGCGGTGCACACCTCGCCCGACCACGGCGTGGAGGATTTCGTGGCGGCGCAGGAGTACGGCATCGGCCTGCTCAATTACATCGAGCCGCGCGGCACCTATCGGCCGGACGTGCCGGCGGCCGCTAGCCTGGCACTTGGCGGCATGCACATATGGAAGGCCAACGACGCCATCGTGGAGATGCTGCGTAGTCGCGGCGTGCTGCTGGCGCATGCGCAGATCCAGCACAGCTACCCGTGTTGCTGGCGGCACAAGACGCCGGTGATCTATCGCACCACGCCGCAGTGGTTCATCTCCATGGAGCAGCAGAAGCTGCGTGAGACGGCGCTGACCGCGATCAAGGCCGTGCGCTGGGTGCCGAGCTGGGGTGAGGAGCGCATCGCCGGCATGGTCGCCGGTCGCCCGGACTGGTGCATCTCGCGCCAGCGCACCTGGGGCGTGCCGATCGCGTTGTTCGTGCACAAGGTCACCCAGGCCATGCATCCGGATTCCGTCGCGCTGCTGGAGAAGGTGGCGCAAAAAGTGGAGCAGGGCGGGGTTGACGCATGGTTTGCGCTCGATCCGGCGCAACTGCTGGGCGATGACGCGGCGGACTATGAAAAAGTCACCGACGTGCTCGACGTCTGGTTTGATTCGGGCGTCACGCACTTCGCCGTGCTCGGCCAGCGCCCGGAACTGCAGCAGGGAGCAGCCTCGCATTACAGCGTGATGTACCTGGAAGGCTCCGACCAGCATCGCGGCTGGTTCCAGTCCTCGCTGCTCACGTCCTCGGCCATTTTCGGCCGTGCGCCGTATCAGGATGTGCTTACCCACGGTTTCGCGGTCGACGCCAACGGCCGCAAGATGTCCAAGTCGCTGGGCAATGTGGTCGCGCCGCAGCGGGTGATGGACAACCTTGGAGCGGACGTCCTGCGTCTGTGGGTGGCCTCGGCCGACTACCGCAACGAGATGACCGTCTCCGACGAGATTCTCAAGCGCGTGTCCGACACCTACCGGCGCATCCGCAACACCGCCAAGTTCCTTCTGGGCAACCTCGATGGCTTCGATCCAGCCAGACATCTGGTCGCGGTCGAGGACAGCCTGCTGCTGGACCAGTGGGCCGTGCAGCAGGCATGCGACGTGCAGCAGGCCGTGCTGGCAGCCTACGAGCGGTTCGATTTTCCCGAGGTGGTGGCGCGCATCCAGAACTTCTGCACCAACGAGTTGGGCGCGTTGTACCTGGACATCACCAAGGACCGGCTCTACACCATGCCGGCCGACAGCCATGGCCGGCGCAGCGCGCAGAGCGCGATGTTTCGCATCACCGAGGCGCTGGTGCGCTGGCTGGCGCCCATGCTGGCCTTTACCGCCGAGGAAATCTGGCACGCCATGCCCGACACCAGCGCACCGCAAAAGCGCAGCGACAGCGTGTTGTTTGAAGCCTGGTACGACGGCCTGGCTGCCACCCAGGGCAAGCCGGAGCAGCGACGCTACTGGGCCGACCTGCTGGCCATGCGTGATGCCGCTGCGCACGTGCTCGAAGGCATGCGCAAGGACGGTGCGCTCGGCGCCGCACTGGAGGCCGATCTCGTGCTGCACGTCGATCCGGCCATCCACGCGCGCTACGCGGACATGGCCGACGAGCTGCGCTTTTTCTTCATCGTCTCCGGTCTGCAGCTGGCGCCGCTGACGCCGCGCCCGGAGGACGCGGTGCAGGTCGCCATCGACGGTGCGCAGGTGTGGCTGTCGGCCAGTGTCAGCGACGCGCCGAAATGCATTCGCTGCTGGCACCGCCGTGCCGATGTCGGCAGCCATCCGCAGCATCCGGAACTCTGCGGCCGCTGCATCAGCAACGTCGACACTGCCGGCGAGGATCGCCGCTGGTTCTGATTGAACCCGCGGCCTGTGCAAAGCGGGCACTGCCCGCCGCGCGTGTTGCGTGAACAAGGCTGGATCATGCGGCGCATAAATCCTTCCGCCGCTCCGCAGACGAGCAATCGCCCCATACACCTGAGTGCCTGGCCATCAGGACGCCTCCGTTCAAGTACGATGACCGGCTACGTGTGCTGCACGGCACCTGTTTCGCCCGACCGAGCCAAAGCTTCATGACCAGCAAACCCAATGCCTTGCCCTGGCTGTCGCTTTCGGTGGTGGTCATTGCCCTGGACCAGCTCACCAAGTGGTGGGCACTGCACGCGCTGCAGCCGCCGGGCGTACCGCATGAGGTGATCCCGGGCTTTCTCAACTGGACGCTGGCGTTCAACCGCGGCGCGGCTTTCAGCTTCCTGGCCGGCGGCAGCGGGTGGCAGCGCTGGCTGTTCGTGGTGCTGGCGTTGGTGATCAGCATCGCGCTGGTGGTGTGGTTGGCGCGCACGCTGCGTGACGACTGGCGCAACGCGATGCCATTGGCGCTCATCATCGGTGGCGCGCTGGGTAACCTCATCGACCGCCTGCACGCAGCGCAGGTCACCGACTTCGTCCAGGTGTACTTCCGCCAGTGGAGCTACCCGGTGTTCAACCTTGCCGACAGCGCCATCACCGTTGGCGCCGTGCTGCTGCTGGCGCTGGGGCTGTTCGGCGGGGCGCGCACGGACGCCGTGCGATAATCGCCGCACAGCCACCGGCGGATCGCCGGATTGCCCCTTTCCGCGCAACACATCCGCTCGGCGCATCCGGGCCACGTTTTGACGAGGCAACATTGGACATCCTGCTCGCCAACCCCCGCGGATTCTGCGCCGGCGTCGACCGCGCCATCGCCATGGTCGAGCGTGCGCTGGAATCCTGGGGCGCGCCGATTTACGTCCGCCATGAGGTAGTGCACAACCGCCATGTGGTCGAACGCCTGCGCAGCAACGGCGCGGTATTTGTCCAGGAACTGCACGAAGTGCCCGATGGCGCGATCGTCATCTTCAGTGCGCACGGGGTCTCGCAGGCAGTGCGCGCGCAAGCGGCTGGCCGCGGCTTGCGCGTGTTCGACGCCACCTGTCCGTTGGTGACCAAGGTGCACATGGAGGTTGCGCGATTGGGCCGTACTGGCCACAGCGTGGTGTTGATCGGTCACGCCGGTCACCCGGAGGTGGAAGGTACATTGGGCCAATGGGACGCGGCCAACAGCGGTGAAATCTTCCTGGTGCAATCGCTGGATGACGTCGCCTCGCTGGCGCCGCGCGATCCGCATATGCTCGCCTACGTCTCGCAGACCACGCTGTCGGTGGATGACACCAAAGCCATCATCGCTGCACTGCGTGCCCGCTTCGCGGCCATCGAGGGTCCACGCAAGGACGACATCTGCTACGCCACGCAAAATCGCCAGGACGCGGTGCGTCGGCTGGCCGATTCGGTCGACCTGATGCTGGTGGTTGGTTCGGCCAACAGTTCCAATTCCAACCGCCTGCGTGACTTGGCTGCACGTCAGGGCGTGCGCACCTTCCTGATCGACGACGCGGACAGCGTCCAGCGCGAGTGGCTCGAGGGCGTGCACCACATCGGCCTCACCGCCGGTGCGTCCGCGCCGGAGGATCTGGTGCGCGGTGTCATCGCCCGCCTGCAGTCGTGGGGTGCCGGCGTAGTCCGCGAACTGGACGCGGAGCCCGAAGACGTCACCTTTGCGCTGCCCAAAGAACTGCGCGTGTCTGGCAATCGCCCCACTTGAGCCCGCGCTGCGCATAGGCCAGGCAATGGCCACGCGGTTTGCGTGAGCGCGCCCAAAAAAACGCAGGCCCCGCCAAACATGCGTTCGGCGGGGCCTGCTGCAAGCAGATGTTGGTGCCGGGAAGAGGAGTCGAACCTCCGACCTACGCATTACGAATGCGCCGCTCTACCAACTGAGCTATCCCGGCGCGGAGCCGCGCATGTTACGCAGCGCCGCCGCGGGGCGCAAGCGCAGACGTCGAAGTGATGGCCTGCCGGTCCTTGGCCGCTGCCTGGAACAGCGTCAAAACCGGCCGGGTGCGCGGGATCAGGTGCGTCCACCACGGCGCTCGTCGCCAGACCAGCCGCCTATCGGGCGTTCCCTACCGCCCGTCGCCCCGATGCTGGTGATTCCGATCCCGTTGCGTACAGTGCACACAGGGTATTGGGGAGAATTCCATGCGTTTGAAGTCGCGCCAGCACGGTGTGTCGCTGATCGAGGTGCTGATGGCGGTGCTGATCTTCAGCATCGGCCTGATCGGCCTGGCCGGTCTGCTGGTGATCTCCACGCGGTCGAATCACGCAGCGTACCTGCGCACCCAAGCGACATTCCTGGCCAACAACATGGCCGATCGCATGCGCGCCAATCCGGTTGGCGTATGGAACGCCAGTTACGACAGTACGTCGTACCCCATCACGGGCAGCACCGATTGCCAAACCGCGGCGTGTTCTCCGGCGGACATTGCCACGCGCGACAAGCAGACCTGGAGCAGTCTGTTGACCACACTTCTACCTAATGCAACCGCGGGGATCACTTGCTCGGCTCGCAGCTCGCTTAGTCACACGGTTACCACCGATGAGATGGATCGGCGTCCACCGTACGGGGGCACGTGTGCGATGACCATTTCGTGGAGCGAACGTGGTAGCGGCGACCAGACGCACAGCGACGCTGCACCCAAGACATTTGCCTGGGAGTTTCAGCCGTGAGGGCTCATTTCAATTCACGCCGCCAGTCTGGCGTCACGCTCATCGAGCTGATGGTAGCCATGGTGCTTGGCCTGCTCGTGGCGGGCGGCATCGTCACGGTGTTCTCGTCCACGTCCAGCAGCAACAAGGCGCAGACGCAGTTGGCCCGGCTGCAGGAGGAGGGCCGTTTCGCCATCACGCGCCTTACAAACGACCTGCGCATGGCGAACGGGCAGTACTGCAGTGGTACGGGCGGAGCGGCCAGCAATGCCGGCAGCAACAACTTGTATATGGATGGTTTGCGTGCGCCCAAGGTGTACGCCAAAAACCTGTTGGGTGCGATGCACGATGTGAGTACCGCCTGGGGCGCGCCTCCGTATCCGGCGGCACCGACAGCGCCTTATTATTTGCCGGCTTTTCTGGCAATGCGTGGTTATGACTGCAGCCAGACCGGCTGCCTTCCGATTGACCCGCACTCTGCGGTTCCAGCCATTCCCGCCAAGGGCACCGCCGTTGGTGATCGTGTGGTGGGCAGTGATGTCTTGACGATGCGCTATATGGATTCCTCTCGTGGTTGGGATCTGGATGGCGTCACGACCAAGACAACAGTGGATGCTACCGAGAAGCTGACCAGCATCACCGTGGTGCCGAAGACTGGCGAGCCTGCCTTTAGCGAATTCGGGGCGGGAGATCTGGCCATGCTGGCTGATTGCTCCAATGCGCAAGTATTTGCCGTTTCACCCGCGGGCGGGGTGCTGACGGTCGATGCGAGCAACAACTTTGCTGACAGTGGGCCAATCAACCAGGTGCCGCTGTCGGCGCCGCGCGTTTTTGACCTGAATACCGACCTGCTTACGGTCACGTATTACCTGCAGGTCGTCGATGGCGGTAACGGGCACACGCTCGGTGCGTTGATGCGCCGCGTCAATGGTCAGTCGGAAGAAATCGTGCGGGGCGTTGAGCGGCTTGATTTCCTGTATGGCGTTGAAAACCGCGATGGCAGTACGCGCTATCTCGATGCGGCAACTGTCGATAGCCGCGATGGCGGCGCGTTCAATTGTCCGGCGTCGGTCCCCAGTGCGGACAGCAGCGCCCCCATGGTCAATCCGGTTGGTTGCATGTGGCGGGCCGTCAAAAGCATCGAGGTACGCATCCTGATGGATGGTCAAGTGCCGCTGTATACGCTGGCGGCCAATGATCTGCGTTACACCTACGCCGGTGACGGCAATACGGTACCCAAGACACCGGACGACAGTGGTCGCGCAGTCAAACCAAGCGATCAGGGATTCGACAACCACATGTTGCGACGTGAGTTCAATGCGCTGGTTGCCGTGCGCAACTACAACCCGTAATG